>JALYJX010000584.1 GCA_030775065.1 Gemmatimonadota bacterium
CATCAACTATGGCTGGAACATCATGGAGGGCGCGAGCTGCTTCCGGTCGTCGGGCTGCGACCGTGACGGGCTGCATGCGCCGGCGGTGTCGATCAGTCAGAGCGACGGCGCGTGCTCGGTGATCGGAGGTTACGTCTATCGCGGCCGCCGGATTCCGGAAATCGTCGGACACTATTTCTACTCCGACTACTGCGGTGGCTGGCTGCGGAGCTTCCGGTATCAGAACGGTGCGGCAGCGGATCGGCGGTCGTGGAAGATTCAGGATATCGGCAACGTCGTTTCATTCGGGGAAGATTCGTCGGGGGAGGTGTACATCGTTTCCGAAAATGGACGGATTTTCCGATTTGCTGGCGTCAGCTGAACGCAACGACAAGGCGAAGGGCAAGCCGGGAGCCCACAGAGTTTTCAGCCGGCAGCCTGGTGCTGCCAACATAAGGACCGATCGCTTTGATTCCCCACCAACGGACTGTCTATTCGCGTGGGCCGCTCCGGGCTGGAGGCTGAACATCCTGCCGGCTCAGAGCATGCCGTTTTCGGTTGACTTACTGAACTCGAAGTAACCCGAAGTCGCGCCCGCCTTTCTTGAGCAAGTAGTACCCGCCCGAGAGCGGCTCGCCGAGCGAGTCAGACCCCGCCGGCATGCGCTGACCATTGACGGTAACGCCGCCTTGCTCGATCAACCTGCGAGCGGCGCTCTTTGACGCTGCGAGGCCGAGCTGCACCAGCGCGTCCACAACGGTTGGCTTGTCGGGCATTTCAGCAAACGGAACTTCACGGCTGAGCGCTTCGAGTGCCTCTGGCGAGAGCGACGCCGGGTCGCCCTTTGCGAACAGCAGGTGGGAGACGTCCTCCGCCACACGCGCCACGTCCGCGCCGTGAACCCGCGTAGTTACGTCGCGCGCCAGAGCCTGCTGCGCGGCTCGCGCCTCCGGGCGCTCCTCAAGCGCGCGCTCGAGCGACTCGATCGCCTCGCGCGAGAAAAGGGTGAAATAACGGAGGTACTTCCCGACGTCGCGATCGTCGACGTTGATCCAGAACTGATAGAACTGGTACGGCGACGTCCGCCCCGGATCGAGCCAGACATTACCCGACTCGGTTTTCCCGAATTTCGTGCCGCTCGCCGTCATGACCAGCGGAAAAGTCAGCGCGTGCGCCTCGCCACCTTCGGTGCGCCGGATCAATTCCATGCCCGCCGTGATATTTCCCCACTGGTCGCTGCCGCCGACCTGAAGCGTCACTCCGTCCCGCCGGAAAAGCTCACGGAAGTCGTACGCCTGCAGCAGCATGTACGAGAACTCCGTGTAGGAGATTCCGGCTTCCATCCGCGCCTGCACCGACTCTTTGGCAAGCATGTAGTTGATCGTGAAATGCTTGCCCACGTCGCGCATGAAATCCACGGCGGCGAGCGGCACGAGCCAGTCGGCGTTGTTTCGAATCTGCGCTGCATTTGCGCCCGAGAAATCGAGGAAATGCTCGAGCTGTTTACGTAATGCCCGCGTGTTCGCCTCGACTGTCTCCATTGTGTGAAGCTGCCGCTCCGCCGTCTTCCCGCTCGGATCGCCGATGAGTCCGGTGCCGCCACCAACGACGACGAATGGACGATGGCCGCCGCGCTGCAGATGCATCAGGCCCATCACTGGAACGAGGTTGCCGACGTGCATGCTGGACGCGGTCGGATCGAAGCCGCAGTACGCAGATACCGGCCCTTTCGCCAATGCGTCCGCGAGCTCCTCTGTGTGCTGGTGCACAAGACCGCGCCAGCTCAGCTCGTCGAGTACTGCGTCCGGGTGAGACATGCCGCAAAATAGAGTAGCCGTGAGGCGGTGTCACGGTACCCGGATTACCTTTCTCTCCCGATGGCAACGCGTAAAGATTCGTTCCGCCGCCGCCACCCGCTCGTCGTGCGCGGACTGCTGCTGCTCTTCACCTTCGTCTTCGCGTCGCTGCTCGGCCTGGCTTTCGGCTCGTGGGTTCTCATCTGTCGCGGCAATCAGTGTCCTCCAGTTGAAGCGCTCGACGACTACACTCCGCGTCAGACCTCCAAGCTCTACGCCGTGGACGGGCGGTTCATCGCCGAGCTGGGCATGGAGCGCAGGACGCTCGTCAAGCTCGACGAGATCCCGCCCATGGTGCAGCAGGCTTTCGTCATCACCGAAGACAAACGGTTCTACTCGCACGCCGGCGTCGA
>JALYJX010000585.1 GCA_030775065.1 Gemmatimonadota bacterium
CTGCAGGCGCTGACCGAGGTCCCGTACGGGGTGTGGCGCGAGTACGACCCGGAGGACTCGATGCGGTTCTATGCCCTGCGCCTCCACGAGGCGGGAATGATCAAGGCCAGTCCGCAGAAGATCATCGCCGCGGGCACCGACTGGCGCCTGTTCAACGAACTCAAGCGGGAATTGAAGACCTGATCACAGCTTGTTCGAACCACAAGACAGGAGACCACCATGACAAAAATCATGCCCGCTCTTGCCTCTTCTGTCCTGATCTTCCTTGCCGGACTACAGCCAAGTGTTGCAAATGCCCAGGATCAGCCAATCAAGCGCACGGAGCTACTGCGGACTGACCTTGCGGATATTGCAGGGAAGGAGACTGTCATTTACATCGCAGATGTAATGCCTGGAGCAGAAGGGGGTAGGCATACGCATTATGGCGACGAGTTCGTTTACATCCTAGAAGGCACGCTCATTGTTCAACCCGATGGGAAAGAGGCGATTACGCTGAAGCAAGGCGAGACCGCTCATCTAGCGCCGAGTGATGGTGTCCACGCGGCCAAAAATGGGAGCACAAGCCAACCGGCCAAGGTTTTGGTTTTCTTGGTGGTAGAAAAAGGTAAACCGTTGGCAGAGCCAGCGAAATAATCGTCAATAGCAACAATGCTGTGTGTTTCAGTCAGTTTCCGCTTTTGACCGATGCTGTTGAAAAACTCGATTGAGTTTGTTGCCATGCTGTGATTCCCTTTTCCAGGATGATTTGCTTGGAGGATGGATATCATGATGGGACGTCAGGCTTCCGATCAGGCTCAGCTTTTCTACTCTTTCAATCTCGAAGAGCGGATTCCCGCACGCCATCTGCTGCGCCGGATTGATGTATTTGTGAGGCAGGCCTTGGCTGACATTCATGATGATCTCGCTTTCTACTATAGCCACACCGCACGTCCCTCGATCGATCCTGAACTGATGATGCGCATGCTTATTATCGGATATTGCTATGGCATCCGGTCTGAGCGTCGATTGTGCGAAGAAGTGTCTTTGAACCTTGCCTATCGCTGGTTCTGCAACCTCGACCTTGAAGACGGGGTTCCGGATCATTCCACCTTCTCCAAGAACCGCCATGGTCGCTTCCGGGAGAGCGGGCTTTTACGCCACGTCTTTGAACACGTTGTTGGCCTGTGCCTTTCCAACGGATTGATCAAGGCCGAGGGTTTTGCCGTCGATGCCAGCGTCATCGAGGCGGATGCCAGCCGGTATCACGGCGTGGCACCTGACGAGGTCGACTGGAGTAAAGTGGAGAAGCCGTCTCGGGCTGTGCAGGAGTATCTTGATGCCCTTGATGAAGCCGAAGAGCTGGAAGCAGAGCGCAAGCCACCGAAGCTGATCTCACCCTCCGATCCGGCATCGGCCTGGACCGCAAAGGCCAACAAGCGCGTCCAGTTCGGCTATGGGATCAACTATCTGATCGACAATGCCCATGCGGTCATCGTTGATGTGGAGGCCACACCCGCCCGTACCTATGATGAAGTCGCCTCAACCAAAGTGATGATCGAGCGTACGAAACATAGGTTTGATTTGAAGCCCAAACTGCTTGCTGCCGATGCAGCCTACGGAACCGGAAAGTTCCTTGGCTGGCTGATCGGCAAAGGCATCGCTCCCCATGTTGTGGTGCGTGACCAAAGCATCCGCAAAGACGGAACCTTCAGTCGTGCTGACTTCACATACGATAGAGAGAAAAACATCTATACATGCCCGGCTGGAAAAACCCTGAAGACAACGGAGAGAGTCCCGATGGATGACACCTACCGTTATCTCGCCAGCACTCATGATTGCAGGTCTTGTCGGCTCAAGACGAAGTGTTGTCCGAACACGATGCATCGCAAGATCCCACGCGATATCAATGAAGCAGCCCGTGACATTGCGAGAAGTCTCGTCGGTACAGCTGACTTCGTACGTTCATGGGACGAGCGCAAGAAAGTCGAAATGCGTTTTGCACATCTCAAGACCCATCACCGCTTCGAGCGCATGCGATTACGCGGATTGTCCGGTGCCCGCGATGAGTTCCATCTCGCAGCAATCGTTCAAAATCTCAAAACAATGGCATTGCGACTGACCAAACCACCATCAACCGTCCGGATGGCCGCCTAAAGACCTAAAGGAAAGGCAAAGACAGATAAACTACCAAAGAAACCGATCAAACAA
>JALYJX010000586.1:0-1031 GCA_030775065.1 Gemmatimonadota bacterium
GCGGATTCGCGGGCGCGGAGCCGATGAGCCATTTCTGTCGCGATTGGCCACGACCCGGTGATGGTCCAGCCTCCCCGGATCATGCCCGAGAGGAGAGCCTCCCAACCCTCGGTCGTCTTATGGGCAAACACGACACACGCAACGCCGTCTTCTCGAACCACCCGGCAGCCATCCGAGAATGAATCGGCCATTGCATCCTCGAAGAACGTCTTATCCTTTACGCGTCCATCGACTTGCTTGGTCTCGTCGTGGATTGCCTCAAGGCCCTTCGGTGTGAGTGGGTTTTCTGGGTCGAAGGGGTCACGGGAAATCCCCTCTGGAAGTACTCGGCGATACCACACGAAGAAGAAATCCGAGAGATCGGCGTATGGAATGGCGTCGTAGTAAGGGGGGTCCGTGAACCAAACGTGAGCCGATTCGCTCGGGAGCGGAGAGCTTTGGGCTGCCGCAAGCTGGCAATGAGCCGGGTGGGAGACACCCTTCACTGAATCGACACCGCTGGCCAGATTCTCAAGGCACACAGCGAAGCTGCCGCTTGCTTCTGAGATTGGAACTCCCTCCGCGAAGTCCCAGGGCGGCTTGATACGGCCGTTCGATAGCACGTTTCGGGGGCACTCAGCGATTGGCTCCCATGGGCATGCATCGTTGGAAAGATCCGCGAGTTTCCCGAGCGCTAACAGCAACGGCCGCGCGATCGTATCGACCGAAGCCATCAACTGGCCCATCTTGAGAAGCGCCACCTTCTGCCGTGCCGTGAAGAGGTCTCCCCACTGGAGCATGCCGTACCGCTGCACGCGAAAGCCAAGCGTGCCGATCGGCGGCAGCGGCTCATCCGGCACCGGGCAGAGGCCCAGCTTCCCGCCGCGCTCCCACTCGCCAAGGATCGCCGCGAGCCGCGCTTGCGCCTTGCGAACGCCCTCGTAGTCGCGCTCGGTGGCCAGACGGTAGTGCCGCCCCTGCTCGCCGGGCCGAAGCGTTACCACCGCCAGCATCCGCGCCCCGCGCGTACGCCGTCCCTTCGCGTTGAAGGT
>JALYJX010000586.1:1041-1498 GCA_030775065.1 Gemmatimonadota bacterium
GCTGCGTGCGCACCCGCTCGGGCGGGAGCACCGCGCCACACGCGACGCACGCTGCCTTCGCGCGCGTGACCGTGCCGACGGGGACGTCCTTCTCCGCCTTCGGCTCGAAGACTTCAAACTCGACGTGCGGCGCCTCGCCCGCGGGCCGCAGGACCCGGTGCCTGAGCGCCCGCTTGCGTTTCGGCTTCTTGCAGAGCCAGAACGAACGCGCGAGCGGAATCTCCGCGCCGCATTTTGGCGACTCACAGCGCACGGTCCGTGCCCAGAGGTAGGCGATGGGCGTCGCGCCGTCCGGATCATTCGGATAGAGGTCGCCCAGCTCCTTTTCCGCCTGCTGTTTGATTTCCGCCCCGGCGCTGCGCAGCTCCTCTGCGAGCTTGGGCCCGTTTCGCGGGATGTCCTCCAGCATCACCTTTAGGATCAGGCAGGCGACGGGATTCAGGTCGCTCGCGAACGC
>JALYJX010000586.1:1508-2181 GCA_030775065.1 Gemmatimonadota bacterium
TCCTCCCCGTGCGCCGCTTTCACCAGGGCGCGGCTAACCTCCAGGTAGTCGCGGTTCGCGGCGAGATCCCAATTCGCGAAGTCGCCGATGAACCTGAGCAGTGCCTTGCGCAGGTCCTCGTCCGTGGGTCCAACCGGGCCTTGAACGCGTGGCAGCAAGTCGCGCGCCTTATTCTTGAACCCCTCCGGGCACTGCGGATCGGACGGGTCCGGCCAAAGCAGCCCGAGCAGGACCGCCCTGCTCGACGCCAGCGGCCGCCGGGCCCACCAGAGGTGCAACGTGCTGGGATGCCCGTGCCGAATTGACTTCTCCCGTGCCGCATGCTTGCTCACAACGGCGATCGGGAAGTCCACCTCTGCCAGCCGCTTGCAGTCCTTGGGGATCATGTCGCCGCCCCCGTTCCGCCGGTCGCCGGTTGCGGTTCACGGAACAGCCGGATGAAATCCGCACGATCGTTCAGCCGAGTCAGCACCGGATCGCGACACGACGACGCCCGACCGAAGACCACCGCGTGCCGGTCCTCCAGTGTCGAAAGAACCCCGGCGTAGTCATCGCCGATGTAGTTCTTCAGAAACTCCATGCCCGTCGCGTCAAATACCCGAAGCCCAAAGATCGTGTTGCACTGGTTCAGAATGCTCTTCGTAACATTCGCCGTTCTTTGAGTCACAACGAG
>JALYJX010000587.1 GCA_030775065.1 Gemmatimonadota bacterium
GCGGGAGCTTTGCCACTCTTAATTATTATCTTAGGAACGGGTTCGTTTCGGCCCGCAAGAATCTGCTCAGGCCGCCGCACTATGTGGACGAGTCTTGGGTTCTTTTGCTTCGGCGTGAAGGCATCGATCAACAGCACGCAATGGTGCTTAAGGCTATCGAAACCCAGTTCAACGAGAGATAACGCTCGGAGTGTGTTTCGCGCTGCTCAGCCCCTAGGGCAGGCCTGATTCAAAGTCGGGCGCTTGGAATTGAGGGAGGGCGGTGCGCTCAGAGCGGTCGAGGCAGAGGCAATGCTCCGCCGTTCGACCTGGGCGTCGTGGCGCCTGCGGGGACTGAGGAGAAAAAAGCGAGGGAGGCCGGCGAGCCCCTCAGACAGGCGTGGGCAGGCACGCCTCCGTGGAACCGTGGACCAGGGCATCGCGCAGCGTCTCACACGCGCGCTCCCATCGGACGGGCAGGCCGTCCACCCGTGGCAGCATGGCTCTCCAGGCGGCCAGGAGGTTATAGGCCAGGGTGCGCAGCCAGGCGGTGACTTGCAGGGCGGAGGCGTTGGCGCAGCACGGCTGGCGGGCATCCTCTTGGAGCACCATGTCCAACGTCCAGTGGTGCCGGTTCTCGATGGCCCAGTGCAAGCGCACCAGTTTGAGCAGGTGCGCGAAGGACAAGTCCACGGTGGACAGCGAGGTGACGAAGTAGCGCCACTCAATGCTCTGGGTGCCGTCGTCCATCAGGTGCGTCTGCTTCACGCACAACAGCAGCCGGGCGCCGGGGAAGTCCACCTCCCCCGGCTTGAGCGCGTGCGTCCACAGCTCACGCACCGTGGTTTTACCGTGCGCCCTGTCCTGGGTGCGCGCTCGGGGTGGACCCTTCTTGTCGGCGATGGACTCCACGGCATAACCGTGCAAGGTGGGCTGGTTGCCCTTGAGCCCCAGCAGGTAGTGCTTGCCCAAGGAGCGCACTAGCGCAGCGTTCTCCGCAGCGCACAGCCCCGCGTCCCCCGTCACTACCTGGAAGTGCTCCCCGTAGTGCTCTACCACCCGCGGCAACAACTGCCGGAAGGCCGGGCTCTCTCCCGCCTTGGCGCCGAAGAACTCCAAGTCCAAGCAGGGACAGGCCGCCACGCTGGTGAGCGCCGCTCTCATCGCTCCCAACTTGTACACCGGTGTGCCCGTCTCATCGCACGCCACGGCCTCCAAGCCGGGGACTGGCTTGTGCGTGCTCGAGTACACGCTCTTGCCGTCGAAGGAGGCCACCCCCAGGGGGAGCGCGTGCTCCACTGCCTGCTGTCCCAGCAGCGCCTGCACCCACCCACGCACCGTCTCGGCCAGCCCTCCCACGCTTTGCTCCTCCAACAACCGCCGCAGCGTGCTGTCGGACACCTTGCGCGGCACCTTCAGCTGCTTGCGCGTTCGGCCTCCCACGTCTTGCGACAACTCCTCAATGTGCCTCAGGCCCGCCTTACCGCAGGCGAAGCCCACCACCAGCAGTGCCAGCAACCCCTGATGCAGGTGGCGCTGCCCCTGCTTGTCTCGTGGGTCTTCCACCTGCTCGCTCCACTTCAGCTGCGCATGGCGCAGCGCCCTTCTGTGTTGCCTGGGGATGATTCTCATGCGTAAGTACCCTCGGCTCCCGCTTCCCGTACTGCTGGGCGGTAGCCACTGGGGGGATGGGGCTCGCCGGCTCCTCCCCCGCTTTTTTCTCCTGCTCCAGGGCCTTACTCGCTCTCGCTTCTCATGCCAACCCCATGGGTAGGCACTGCCCCTGCCTACCTCATGCCACACTCCCTCGCAGTGGGCGTGACTGCAGGTGCCTCCGGATCAGAATCCCCTCCCGCTCAAGGCCCCTGCGTTCGCAAACGCCACTTTCCCGCGCAAGTACCCGGCTTCACTCTGCTTCGGGACTCGATCACCCCAGACAATGAATCAGGCCTGGCCGCCGGAACCGTCAACTCGTTCTGAAAAGCCGTCCAGAGCCCTATGCGTGCGACGCATGTGACCTGAGCCTCGCCGTCTACGGCCGCGCATACGGAATGCTCATTCACGTGCACCACAGACGGCCCATTGGCCAGCGCGTAAAGAATCCTAAGAAAGAAGACTTTCTCTTGCTCTGCCCAAACTGCCATGCGGTGGCGCATTGGGGGCGCGCGACCAACCCACTCGATCTCGGCGAACTTCGGAAA
>JALYJX010000588.1 GCA_030775065.1 Gemmatimonadota bacterium
CATTAAGCTTGGGCCGCTCACGCTGCGCCGTGAATTCTGTGTTCCCGAGACGTGTTCCTTCATGCCCAAACCCGAAGGAGGAGCGAAGTTGATGACGACGTAGCCGTTCGTGCCACGTCCGACCCCTCTCTTGTGACCATTCCGGTCACGCCCTCCGCGCTCGTTCAGCGGCGCGGAGCTTCTCCTCAACCACGTCCCTCAGGGCATAGAAAAGGAGCACACAATGCAGAGTACTGGTGTCGCTGCAGTCACGGCGTTCACCGCACATCGGGAATGGGCGTCACGTCCACCCGACGAGCGGTTCGCCAGCGTCTCGTCGCTGTATGAGGCCGCTCGCATTCGTCGCGAACGGACCGAAGAGCGGATCATCGAGACGAGCCAGATCCGAACCGAAGCGCCGACCGACGAAGCACTTGCGTTACGCGGGCCGTCGGGCGAGATCGCGGCGCTCACAAACTGGAGCTTCGAGCAGCTCGCTGGCATAGCCGGCGCGCCGCCCAAGTACCTCCGAACCCTGCCCGCGTCGATCGCGTCTAGCGCGATCAACTACGGGCTGCAACGGCAGCAACGCGACGGGCATCAGCTCTTCGTGGATCGCGCCGAACCGTGGACAGTCCACGCCGTCACCTCTCAGAGGTACGCGCGAGTCCACCATGACGAGTTGGCAGCACGAGTGCTCGACCTCATGGGCGATCACCCGGCGTGGCAGCTGCCGCTCGGATACAAGGACGGCGTCTATGGCGCTGAACGGGTACCGTCCGGCGCCTACCTGGGAGACCGAGACATGTTCCTGTTCCTCGTGGACGGCAATCGAAGTCTCGACGATCCAACCGATCGATCGCACGCTGGCATGTTCCGCGGGTTCATCCTTCGGAACAGCGACGTCGGCGCCGCCGCCCTGACCCTGGATCTGTTCCTGTTTCGCGCCGTGTGCGCAAACCATCTGATCTGGGGCTTTCACCACGTTGCAGGCTTCCGGCGCCGGCACGTGGGTGCGTCGATTCACGAGGCGTGGACGGAATCACTCCGATCCGTCCGGGACGCCCTCGACGCAAACCTCGACGACGATCGCGCCACGCTTCTGAGGGTTACCACTCAGGAGCTCGGCCCGACGCGCGAGGATGTCCTCGAAGCGGTCACCACGCGACTCGACGTGTCGCGGAAGCAGGCCGCAGAGGCGTACGCGCTAGCGGAGACGTACGAGGAGAATCCGCGATCCGTCTGGGGATACGTGCAGGGGCTGACGAGACTCAGTCAACGCACGCCCTGGCAGGACGGTCGATTCAGCCTCGACCAGGCCGCCAGCCGACTCATCGCCATGGTCAACTGATCCTGGCGGATTGCCGTGCGGGCTTAGCCCGCACGGCCTCTTCTTCAACTTGCACGGCACGGTCTCAGACCGACCGTGCTCCCGCACGCGACCGTTGTCGCGCTCGCGGCTGCCTCCGCTCTCAGAGCCAGGCGCTCAACGGAGGTGTGTGCGATGCGCGATCCGATCTGTCTTCACGCACGACTCGCCGTCATTGACGGCCTCACGCATCAACCCATTCACCCGTTGAATCCCGCAACCGCGGACACCGCCGTTGCGGCCAGGGAGACGTGTGCCCTCAGGGACGCTGTCTTCCCGCCAGAAAGGAGACCCGACATGTTGCCTGCTTCACACGAAAGCCTTACCCGCGGACATCGGGTCCGCGAGTTCGTCTGCACGTACCGCACGCTGCGCGATGACCAGGGTCAGACCGTTCGACTCCCCACGCTGGCCCTGAGCGATCCGCGAATCGCCGCCGCAACGCTGGCACCACTCCTCGCCGGCGAGACGGTGGAGGTCTTCGCCGTTGCGTGTCTCTCCACTAAACACCGTCTCCTTGCCTGGCACGTGCTCTCCCGCGGCACGCGGTCGAGCACGTCCATCTCGCTTCCGGACGTGTTCGTGCCCGCATGCCTCACACCGGGCACCACAGCGCTGCTCGTCGTGCACAACCACCCGAGCGGCGCTCCCACACCGAGCCCGGACGATGCGCGACTCACGCTTCGACTCGCGCAGGCGGCCGACATCCTCGACATGCCGCTGCTCGATCACCTGATCGTCGGCGACGACGGCCGCTACTTCAGCTTCCGCGAAGCGGGAGCGCTCAACGCGCAGATCGCGTACGGAGTCCGCGCATGACACCACGCTGGGC
>JALYJX010000589.1:0-985 GCA_030775065.1 Gemmatimonadota bacterium
CCTCGAAGGGCGCCTGTGTATCCTGTGCCGCGAGATCCTCCAGGCAAAGCTCGAGGCCCTCGCTGCGCATGTAGGTGGGAACCACAACTGTAAGTCCTGCAGCTGGATGCATCGGTTCAGTTAAAGTCGTTTGAGAGCTCGCCAGTAGCCGAGCAGGCCGGCGCGACTCAGCCAGTCACGCGCCGTGTGGCGAGGTATGTCGTACAAGTTGACGCGCCACACTCCGACGAGACGCGTCACCGAGCTGAACCTCGTGCGCACGACCCGCTTTCTCTCACGGCATGAGAGGATGTACTGGTCCTCGCTCATGCCGCCCATCGCCATGCGCGACACTATTTCTGGCACATAGCGCGTCGTCACCGGATGGGCGAAGCAGCGGACGAGAAAGTCGTAGTCGGCCGCAATGCGGAAGCTCGTATCGAACTTCCCCACCTCGTCGAACACGTTTCGCCTGGTCAATGTGGCCGGATGGCAGAGCGTCTCCCCCGCGAGATCGTTGAGCTCGACCTCCCTGCCGTGTACAGCCGATACCTCGCCGTCGCCAAGTACCATTCTGCCGTACACGAGATCTGCGCCTTTGCCTCCGGCGACCAGCCGCGCCAGTGCATCGTTGGTGTACAGCCGATCGTCTGAGTTGGCGAAGAGAACATATGCGTCGGGATCCAGAACGAGGTCGATCGCCTTGTTCATGGCGTGGTAGATCCCGCCATCGGGTTCGCTTGCCCAGTAATCGATCCGGTCGTCATAGCGACGAATGACGTCGACAGTCCCGTCGGTCGAGCCGCCATCGATGACGATATACTCGATGTGGGGGTAGGTCTGTTCGAGCACGCCAAGGATCGTACTCTCGATCTGCGAGGCGCGGTTGTGCACGACCGTTACGACAGACACCAGCGGATACTCGGCTGTTCCGGCGGCGCGATGTCCGCGGCTTCGGCGCCCGCCTGTCGACGGCAGAACCAGCTCCCCCGGCGAAGGACTAGCG
>JALYJX010000589.1:995-2175 GCA_030775065.1 Gemmatimonadota bacterium
GGACTAGCGGCTCGGAGCACGACGCGCTGACATCCGGGCGACGTCGTGGGCAGGCTCGTCGTCGCTCAGCCAGTTGGACCGGAGCACGAACCGGCGCCACTCTGCGTGGCGAATGAGCCGCGTGTCGTACCGGGCTCGATTGCGATAGTAGAACAAACGCGCGAGATCGAGACGCCACCGCGAATCATTGGCGATACGCCGTACGAGAGCCCTGGCCGCCGTCACGCCGGCAAGCAGCCCGTGTGCGACCACGCGCGCCGCGAGACGACGCTTTCTCATCTGAACGGCCTGATAGGCGGTGTAGCTGTCGCAGAATCCCTGATCCGCGAACCTGCTGTTGAGGTACCGCTGCGTCATCCGCGCCTCGGGTATCATGTGGTGCGTGACCGAGCTTCCCACGTAAGCAAGTCGATATCCGAGCTTCCGCACCTTGATGTTGAGGCCTGTTTCGTTGTCGCCCGTGAAGTGTTCCGCATTGGTGTCGGGGTTGAAGCCTCCGGCGGCCATGAAAGCTTCGCGCAAAATCGCCTGATGACAGCTGAACACGCCGGGATCATGGTCCGAAATAATCGTTGCTTCCCCGCGATCATTGAGGCTCAGAAGCTCATTCCGGCAATGCTCGAGAACCCAGCGAGGAGGCTCGGTCTCCCACCGCGGCAGTATTCGCCCCGTTGCCGACCCGACTCGCGAACCACTGGCGAAGGCCGTCACGATCGTCTCGAGCAGGGTGGGCGCCGCGAGCATGTCGTCGTCGGTGAAGTACAGTATGCTGCCACGCGCGGCAATCGCTCCGCTGTTTCGGGCGAAGTGGGCCCCGCGGCGTCCGTCGGTCATTCCACGAACGTTGGGCTCGCCGGCGGTCATTTTCTGGATGACTTGCGGTGTGTCGTCGGTCGAGCCGTTGTCGACGATCACGATTTCGAAGCGGTCCGCGGGATACGACTGCGCAAGAAAGGTCTCCACGGTCATCTGCAGCGTTGCGGATCGGTTGAATGTGGGAATGATGACCGATACGAACGGGTGTGTGTCGATACTCACGTCAGCGCTTCGACCACTTCGAGAAGACGATCACGGAACTGCGGCCGACCCCACTCCCGGGTGTGCTTCCTGCCGCGCTCGGCGAGAGTGGCGCAGAGACGGTCGTCGGTCCACAAGCGCACCATGCAGTCGTGTATCTCAT
>JALYJX010000590.1 GCA_030775065.1 Gemmatimonadota bacterium
GAACCTGTTTCACGTGAGCTATGAAGGCGGCATTCTCGAGGATCCCTGGAAGGCCCCGCCGGATGAAATTTTCCAGATGACGGTGTCGCCGGAACAGGCGCCCAACAAGGCGCGTGAAATCGAAATTGACTATGCCGGGGGCGATCCGGTAGCGGTCGACGGTAAGAAGATGAGTCCGGCCACGCTATTGGCGCACCTCAATAAGCTAGGGGGCGCACATGGCATCGGCCGGGTCGATCTAGTCGAGAATCGGTACGTCGGCATGAAGTCGCGTGGGGTCTATGAGACGCCCGGCGGGACGATTCTGCATGCCGCCCATCGGGGACTCGAGTCGCTCACGATGGATCGCGAGGTGCTCCATCTTCGGGACAGTTTGATTCCACGCTATGCGGAGTTGGTCTATTACGGCTACTGGTTTAGCCCGGAACGAGAGATGCTTCAGAAAACGATGGATGAGGCCCAGAAGGATGTCTCGGGAACCGTGCGCGTGAAGCTCTATAAGGGCAGCTGTTCGGTGGTGGGACGGAAGTCGATGAATTCGCTGTACCGTCTCGACATTGCCACATTCGAAGAAGACGACGTCTATCGCCAAAAGGACGCCGAAGGCTTTATCCGGTTGAACGCGCTTCGTCTGGCGATTCGGGCCCAACGGCGAAAGGTTGCTTCGTAATGCGGCGACAGAGCGGACGTCCGCCGCGGCGTCCGGCAAGCGAGAAGGCGTGGGGTGGACGGTTTCGGCACAAGACGAACCGGCTGGTCGAGGCGTTCACGGCTTCTGTGGCGGTCGATCGCCGACTCTATGTCCATGACATCCAGGGCAGCATCGCCCATTGCAAGACATTGGCGAAGGCGCGCGTATTAACCACCTCCGAAACCAGGACGATCGTGCGGGGCCTGGAATCGGTGAAGGCAGAGCTGGATCGGGGCCGCTTTCGCTTTGCCCCTCAGGACGAAGACATTCATATGGCGATTGAACGCCGGCTGACAGAATTGATCGGTCCCCTCGGCGGTAAACTGCACACAGGCCGGAGCAGAAACGATCAGATTGCACTGGACATTCGGCTCTATGTGCGGGATCAACTCATTCAGCTCATGGCGCAGCTGGAAGATTTTCAGCGGGTCTTGGTGGCGAAGGGAAAGGCGAATCGAACGGTCGCCATGCCGGGCTATACACATCTACAGCGTGCCCAGCCGGTACTGTTCGCTCATCATCTATTGGCCTATGTGGAAATGATCGAGCGGGACAAGGGACGTATTCGTGACGCGGCGGTGCGATTGAATGTCATGCCGTTGGGATCGGGGGCGCTCGCGGGGACCAACTACCCGGTGGATCGCCGGTTCACCGCCGGACTGTTGGGCTTTCCCGCTGTGACGCAAAACAGTCTCGATGCCGTATCGGATCGGGATTTCATGATCGAGGTGGCCTCGGCGCTGTCGATCACGATGATGCACCTGTCCCGGCTCAGTGAAGAATTGATCATCTGGTCGTCCCAGGAGTTCCAATTCGTCGAGCTTCCCGATGCCTTCTGTACCGGTAGCAGTATGATGCCGCAGAAGAAGAATCCCGATGTGCCGGAATTGGTGCGGGGGAAGACGGGACGTGTCTACGGCCATCTCGTCAATCTGCTGACGACGCTCAAGGCTCTGCCTTTGAGTTATAATCGAGATCTCCAAGAGGATAAGCCGGCGCTCTTCGATGCCCTCGATACCGTCGCCGCGTCGGTGGAGGTCTTGACGGAACTGATGCGACGACTCACGGTGAACCGGGAGGCCCTCAAGCAGGCGGTTCAGGGCGGTGGAATGCTGGCCACGGAGGTGGCGGATTATCTTGTGGGCCGTGGAATACCATTTCGCGAAGCGCATGCAATTACGGGCCGCTTGGTGAGGGCCGCATTGGATCAAGGCCGTGAACTCACGGACTTCTCGCTCGAGGAGTTGCGGACATTTTCCGCGCGAATTGACAAGGGGCTGTTCTTGCGGTTGACGGTCACTGCCGCGATCGATCGGAAGTCTCAAATAGGTGGAACCGCCCGAACGCGAGTGGAACAACGCATCAAAGAACTCGAGCGGATGCTCTCATGAATGCGTCCATGCAGAGTCTCTCGGTTGTCTTAGTTGGTATGATCATGGGAACATTGGTCGCATGCGGGGTTGTGGGGCCTCCGGTTCCTCC
>JALYJX010000591.1 GCA_030775065.1 Gemmatimonadota bacterium
ACGCGGAAATTAATCGGGACGGTGCGGCCCCACTGGCTGCGCTGCCAAAGCCTGCGGCTCTTTCCCCGTTGGAAGTCGCCGAATTGACCTCCCAGGGTTACGTGGTTCTTGATGTTCGCTCCGCAGCGGAGTTTGGCGCCGCTCATGTTCCTGGTGCAATCAACATTGGTCTCGGTGGGCAGTTTGCGATTTGGGCGGCCTCTCTAATCTCCCTACAAAGTCCCATCGTCATCATCGCTGACTCGGAAACAAAGGTTGACGAGGCTCAGATGCGGCTGGCGCGCGTGGGGATTGAGAGCGCACATAGCTACTTAAGCGGCGGCATGGACGCCTGGCGCGAGGCTGGTCTGGAAGTGGCGGTAGTGCCCCAAATCACCGTCGATCAATTGAATGATTTGATTGCGAGCCAAACCGATTTCCAGGTGCTCGACGTGCGTCGTCCTCCTGAGTACACCAGCGGTCATGTGCCCGGGGCCATCGCGGAACCACTCTCCAATCTGAAAGAGCGGGTCCCGGTCTTAGAGCTCGAGCCGTCAAAACTCACCGCCGTGATCTGCGCCGGCGGTTACCGCTCCAGCGCCGCGACCAGCATCCTGCAGCAACACGGCTTCGCCAATCTCTTGAACGTAACCGGCGGCACCAGCGCCTGGATCGACGCCGGATATCCGGTGGAAACGTAAATCGTGAATCGTAAATCGTAAATCGTAAATCGTGAATCGCAAACTTTAATACAATTAGTAAGCGTAGAAAGCTTCTTATGCTAACGCCCGAGATAAGTTCTTAACGATTCACGATTCACGATTCACGATTCACGATTTACGATTTACGCTCATTCCGCCCGCAGCGCCTCAATCGGATCCAATTTCGCGGCGCGCCAGGCCGGCCACAAGCCGCTGATAATCCCCACCACAGATGAAACCCCTACTCCAAGCACGGCTGAGGCAACACTCATTAGCAACGGGAAACCAATTAACGCCGAAATGATGTAAGCCAGTCCAAACCCGGTCCCCACGCCAATAGCTCCACCGATGGCCGTCACTGTCACCGCCTCGATGAGAAACTGGGTCAGGATATCTTTCCGCCGGGCGCCGATAGCCTTGCGAATACCAATCTCTTTAGTTCGTTCGGTCACTGAAACCAACATGATATTCATCACCACGATTCCCCCTACCACCAGTGAGATTGCAGCCACTCCAATAGTCACGATGTAAATGTTTGACGTCGCCTTCCCATAAAGATCAAGAAAGACGTCTTGTGTTTCCAGCGAGAAGCCTTCGTCGGCATCGTCGGCGAAGATCCTGCCACGGCGATTGCGCATGATCGTGCGTACCTGATCTTCAGCCGCTTCGAGTTGCTCCGCGGTGGGAACCTGAATGAAGGCGATGATCGAGCTTCTGGAGCCGAAGGACTTCTGGTAGGAGGAGTAGGGGATATAGACAACATTGTCGCGGGAGAAACCGAAAATCGAGCCGAGGGGTTCCAGCACGCCGACAATCGTGTAGGGCCGCCCAGCGATCCTGATTTCTCGTCCTACCGCCCGGTCAGCCGCAGAGCCGCCGAAGAGGTTCTTCAGAATGTCGGGTCCTACGACGCAGATTTCGCGCCCCGAGTCGCCTTCGCCTTCGGTCCAAATGCGGCCTGCATCGATCGCCACGCCGTCAACATCGAACATTGTCGTTGGTGTCACGCCGCGAACACGCACGTCATCCGACTTCTGATCCGCGTATTTGACCGTCTCGAACGCATTCGCTGCGACGCCCACACGCCAGCAAGACGTGCAAAGCCGCGCGATCGCTTCAGCGTCTTCGTGCGTCACGTCCTTACGTTTGTTGAACTTAATAAACTCTTCTCGCGACTTGATGATCTGGGGTTTCTTGGAAATTGTGAAGACGGTGGATCCCTGAGACGAAAAGGTCTGAGCCACAGTCTTGTCCAGGCCCTTGATGATCGTGACGACGGCGATGACCGCGGTTACGCCTACGACTATTCCCATCAAGGTAAGGGACGTGCGCAGTTTGTTGGTGCGGAGACTTGAGGTGGCGACCAGGAAGGCTTCCCAGAGTGCGGCAAAGCGAAATAAACGTAGGGGACGTGATTTTGAAGGGGGCGCTATCCGTTGTCCGAACGTATAGCTACGTGGCGATGTCCCCTCCGTTTCCTCGGTCT
>JALYJX010000592.1 GCA_030775065.1 Gemmatimonadota bacterium
CACCCCCTGTTGAACGAAACATTCGCAGGCGTTTCAGTATGAAATGCCGCCATTGCGACGCGGCACTCAATCTGACGTTGATCGATCTGGGTAGCGCGCCACCCTCGAATGCGTACCTGACGCCGGACAAACTGCAGGCACCGGAAAAATGGTATCCGCTACGCGTGCTCGTCTGCGTGAACTGCTGGCTCGCCCAGACCGAGGATTTCGCGCGCGCTGATGAGTTGTTCACCGACGACTATGCCTATTTCAGCAGTTATTCGCGGACCTGGCTGGACCACGCTGAGCAATACGTCGCGGCGATGGTTGACCGGTTTGACCTGTCCGCCAGTAGCTATGTGGCGGAAATTGCCGCAAATGACGGGTATCTGCTCCAGTTCGTTCGTACCCGCGGCATACCTTGTATCGGAGTCGAACCGACGGCCAGCACGGCTGCGGCGGCGCGCGCCCGGGGCATCGATGTCGTGGAGGCATTCTTCGGCAAGTGCCTCGCCGAAACCCTTGTCGAAGAGGGCAGGCAGGCGGACCTGACGACTGCCAACAATGTGCTTGCGCACGTGCCCGATATCAATGATTTCGTTTCAGGCTTTGCGTTGTTGCTGAAGCCGGAAGGCGTGGCCACTTTCGAGTTTCCGCATTTGTTACGACTGTTGAACGACACTCAGTTCGACACGATTTACCACGAGCATTTCTCCTATCTGTCGCTGACGACGGTGGACCGGATGTTTGCGGCCAACGGGCTGCGGGTGTTCGATGTCGAAGAGCTGTCGACGCATGGCGGCAGCCTGCGCGTATTCGCGCAGCGCGCGAGCGCCGTTCGCCATCCGCGTAATGGGCGTGTGGACGATGTCCTGCGACGGGAGTTGCGGGCCGGGATCTGCAGTGCGGCCGTCTACGAGGGCTTTCAGGCCAGTGCGGAGAAAGTGAAGGATGACTTTCTCGCGTTTCTGCTGGAGGCCAGGCGACAGGGCAAGTCGGTGGCGGCCTACGGTGCCGCAGCAAAAGGCAACACGCTGCTGAACTTCGCCGGCGTTCGCAGCGATCTCATTTCATTCGTCGTCGACCAGAATCCTGCCAAGCAGGACAAGTTCATGCCCGGCAGCCGCATTCCGATTGTCGATGAATCCGCCTTGCGCGACGCCAGGCCTGATTACGTCGTGATCCTGCCCTGGAACCTGAAGGACGAGCTCACGGACAAGCTTTCGTACGTCAGGGATTGGGGCGCGCAGTTCGTCACCGCCATTCCGAAACTCCAGACCATGTGACCGGTGGCGGCGTGCGGTTGTATCGACCCGCGTTCCATTTCATTTCTTCATCGCGGCAGTGCGAAAGACCGCGACAAACGTGCCGATAACGAGCCCCACGGCGAACCCGAGCAAAGTGATCAGCAGGCGTTTGGGCCAGTGCGTCCGTTCCGGCACCCTGGCGGGGTCGATGACCTTGAACGCGTACTCCTGCTTCACGTTGGCGAGCATTGCGTTCTGCATCTCGGCTTCGATCAGTCCGAAGATCGTCGTCTGCAGTTGAACCTGGCTGTTCTTCTCCAGTTCGCCGCGCAGGAAATCGAGATTCTGCCGGGACTCCCCGATCGCGCGGGTCCGCAGCAATCCGTTGACGTCGCCAATCAGGCCATTCGCCCATTCGGCGGCGAGTTGCGGGTCGGTCCAGTTGACGTCCACTTTGTACAAGCCCGTGGCGACATCCTCGTCGATGCTTCGCAGCGAATTGAACAGTTCGTATGCTGCCCACATCGACGGCGGCTCGCCGGATTCGTCGCGCCACTGTTGCGTGCTCGCGTCCCACCGGTCCGCGTACAGGATCGGCAGCAGCCCGCGGTCATTGATGAATTTCTCGGTGAAGGCCCGGGAACGGAGTGTAGCGACGGCTTCAGCCGTCCGGTTGTTGCCGCCCACGTTGACACCAGCCAGTGCGGCAACACCGGCAAACTGACCGGCGAGCGAAGCAAGGCCGGTTCCGCCCATCGTCTCGGTCGTCGGCGCAACCAGCACCGAGGCGCGGTAAACGGGCGTAATCAGGTAAGTGGATAGTGCCGCCAGAAACGCGAAGCCTAACGCAGACACGACTATCAGCCACTTGCCGCGCCAGACGATCTGCCAGAGTTCCGCGAGCCGGACTTCATCCGAATCGTCGACCGCGTAAACAC
>JALYJX010000593.1 GCA_030775065.1 Gemmatimonadota bacterium
GACCATACTTGACCGCATTGAATCGCCCGCCGACCTGAAATCGCTCTCGCGTGACGAGCTTCGCGAGCTAAGTGGGGCCATCCGCGAGCGACTGATCGAAGTGTGTTCACGCACCGGTGGACATATCGGTGCCGGCCTCGGCGTCGTCGAGCTGACGGTTGCACTGCATACCGCGTTCGATACGCCACGCGATCTGCTGGTTTGGGACGTCGGCCACCAGGGCTATCCGCACAAGCTTCTAACGGGGCGCAACGAAGGAATGGAGACGCTCAGGCAGGAGCACGGGCTTTCCGGATTTCTGAAGCGCACCGAAAGCGAATACGACACCTTCGGGGCAGGTCACGCAGCAACCGCTATCTCAGCCGCGCTCGGCATGGCAACCGCGCGTGATCTGAATGAGGACACCTATCGCGTTGTTTCGGTGCTTGGCGACGGCGCGCTCACGTGCGGTCTCGCCTACGAGGGCCTCAACAACGCGGGAGCGTCGGGTCGCGACTTCATCGTCATTCTGAACGACAATGAGATGTCGATCGCGCCGAATGTCGGAGCGATGTCGAAGTACCTCACCTCGATTCAGCGTAATCCGCTCTACAACCGCGTGCGATCGGCAATTGGAGCGGTTATCGATGCGGCACCGGGCCCTCTCTCCGGAATGGGGACCCTCGTCCGGAAGATGGAGGAGAGCATGAAGTCCTTCCTCACCCCGGGCGTGCTCTTCGAGGAGCTCGGCTTCCGATACTTCGGGCCAATCGACGGGCATGATATCGACGTGCTGGTGGACACGTTCTCTGCAGTGCGCGATTTCACGGGCCCGCGCCTCGTGCACGTGATCACGCAAAAGGGCAGGGGCTTTCCCGCCGGTGAGCACACGGAAAAATGGCACGCGCTTCCGCCCGGCCACGATCCGGCAACCGGAAAACAGCTCAAGGTGTCTTCGGCTAACGCCGCGTACACCGCTGTCTTCGGCAAGGGCCTGGCTGAGCTTGCGGATGAAAACAAGAAGCTCGTCGCAGTCACGGCCGCAATGCCAAGCGGAACCGGCACCGGTCTGTTCGCGGCGGCACACCCGAGGCGGTTCTTCGACGTCGGTATCGCCGAGGGCCATGCGGTAACGTTCGCGGCGGGGCTCGCGACGCGCGGGGTGAGGCCCGTCTGCGCGATCTATTCGACTTTTCTGCAGCGGGCGTACGACAACGTCATTCACGATGTCGCCATTCAGCACCTTCCGGTTGTGTTCGCAATGGATCGCGCCGGTGTCGTCGGAGAGGACGGGCCGACACACATGGGGCTGTATGACATCGCCTATATGCTCGCTATCCCGGAGATGACGGTCACTGCGCCGAAGAATGGCCGCGAGATGCTGGGCCTCCTCCGCGCGGCGATGGCTCACGAATCCGGGCCGTTCGCAATCAGGTATCCGCGCGACGCGGCACCGGACATCGTTCCACCGATTGGCGAGATCGAGCCAGTGCCCTATGGAACCTGGGAGATGCTGAGGGAGGGAGCGAGCTCGCGCGATACAGGCGGCGGCCTCGCGATACTCGCTGTCGGCACGATGGTTCTTCCTTCCGTCGCCGCCGCCGAGATGCTGGCGACGGACGGGATCAACGCGACTGTCGTCAATTGTCGGTTCATGAAGCCGTACGACGATTCAATGCTGCGCGAAGTGCTCGCCGCGAACAGGTACGTGCTTGTGGTGGAGGAAGGCACGGTCGTGAACGGTTTCGGATCGTATATGTCCTCGGTCGTTGCGACAATCGATCCGGCCGTACGCGTGATGGCGCACGGAGTCCCCGACAAGTTCATCGAGCAGGCGCCCCGCGCGCGGCAGCTCGCCGACATGGGCCTCGACGCCCCCGGGATTGCGGCTCGCGCGAGACAGCTGCGCCAGACGGACGCACGCGGCGCGCGCCTCCGCGCGGGCTGATGCGCGTCGGTGTCATCGGACACAAGGGATATGACGAGCTCCCGGAGATGTTGCGGATGCTCCATCGCGCCGCGCCCGAGCTCGGCGTCGAGCTTCACTTCGAGCCGGCTCTCCACGAGCTCGCTCAGGTCGGAGATCGTTTAGAGGATCTGAGCGAGATCGACGCGCTCGTCACGCTCGGTGGCGACGGTACACTCCTTCGAGGCGCGCGGCTGCTTGCCGGCAAATCCGTTC
>JALYJX010000594.1 GCA_030775065.1 Gemmatimonadota bacterium
TGCCACTACGGGGACGCCCGATTGCGGCTTAGCCAGAACAAAAAAACAAAGTGCAGGGATGTACACCGCCGCGGTCATCAGAATCGTCCACTGAGCCGCTGTAACGTTGAGCAGGAACGTGAGCGATACCAGGATCGGCAAACGATGCCAGCTGTCCGCCGTCATCCCGTAAACGAGTAATGCGGTGGATATCCATACGAATGCGGTCACTGCGGCAGCCTGAGGTAAAGCTGCCAGGGGCATCGCGGCAACGAAGGCAGTGGCCGGATACAGGAGCGGGTAATCCAACTCGAAGGTCAGGCCGGGGCCGACAAGGGGGTATGGGCTGATGCCGTGGAGTATTGAGCGCGCCCCGAACCACACCAGCGAAAAATCACCGTAGTATGTTGGCTCGGTGGCGAACCGGTTGACAATCACAGCTGCGGCCACGGTCGCAACAACCACCGCGAGAATAATTCGTCGCAATGGAGTTGGTCTATTCTCACCCCAGGGCCAGCCGTGCCTCCTATTCACCACACGCTAATGCTATTGTCCTTGCCTGGCCTGGAACAGGATTGGGTAACCAACGATGATCACCACGGTGTCCTTCCACACTCGATTCGTTGTCGGCAAGTCGTTCATCGCGAGCAGGAGAAACCGCCGACCATGGATATGGATGGGATGCTGCATGCCACGGATCGCCCGGTGAACAACACAAACTGGGTAGCGCGCGCAGCTAATGGTACGGTACAACTACCCGTGCCCCGCCACTACGTCGCCTCGACGCACCTATCGACTAATTTTGTACGTTGACCCGCCCCCAAATCTCGAGGCAGCTCAAGATGACGCTTACGCGCGAAGGCATCATGCCAAGCGGTCGCCATCCCCGAAGAGTTTTCGCCTTTAGAATAAGGGACTCAATCTTGAGGAAGGCTGAGGGGTCTGTTGGCGTCCTCCTCACGCTGACTGTTGTCTGGCTCCATTACTTGGTAGCGACCTCTGCCGGGCCGCTATGGCGGGACGAGGCCGGCGGGGTGGGACTCGCGACGCTGCCCACGCTGGGAGATGTCTGGGCGAACCTCCGACACGACTCGTTTCCTATACTCTGGCCATTGACGCTGCGAGAGTACTCCGCTCTCGTCGGGCCGATGAACGATCCGGCATTTCGTGTCCTAGGGTTTTGTGTAGGCGCGGGCATCGTTGCCGCCCTGTGGTTCAGTGCAATAGCGTTCCGGCACTCGGTTCCTCTGTTGTCCCTCGCGTTGCTGGCGATGAATCCCAGCCTGATCGTGTGGGGCGATTCGATGCGCGCCTACGGATTCGGGGTTCTGCTAATCCTTCTTGCGGGCGCCTTGCTGTGGCGATTCGTGGAGGAGCCTGGAGTAGGTCGTTTTGCTGCTGCCGCCGTCGCTACGATCGTCAGCGTTCATGCGCTCTACAACAATTCTGTCCTGGTGTTGGCCTTCTGTGCCGGCGGCGTCGCGGTGTGTGCTCTAGAGCAGGCGTGGAAAAAAGCGGCGTTGGTGGTGCTGGTAGGCGCATTGGCGGCGATTTCGCTCGTCCCCTATGTGGCGATGATCCAGGAAACGAGCAGCGTAAGGGTGCTGCAAACGACCGACTACAACCTAAGCTGGTTCCGGGAACGATTGAACGAAACACTCCGTCCAGCGGGGGCTTGGGCGCCCTACGTTTGGGTCGGAGCCTTCGCGTTTGCAGTAATGGTTGGAGTTCGCGCAGTGCGGCTGCCAGATCAGCTGGCTATCTCACAAAGCCAGCGCGAGTTGGTCCTTTTTGCTCTCGTCAGCCTTGTCGTGGGCGTGGTGGGCATCTTTGTTTTTCTAGACCAATTGTCTTGGTTCACGCGTCCTTGGTATTACCTCACGTTACTGGCGCTCGCCGCCGTATGTATCGATGCATTGTTTGGAGCGGTGATCCATACAGCTCCCCTGCGCATTGCTCGCCTCGGCATAGTATTGCTACTCGCCGCGGCGACAATCCTGCCCGCTGCCGCGGAAGCGCGGCAGCGGATGACTAACGTTGACCTCATCGCTTCGCGGCTCCATCAGATTGGCCGGCCGGGCGACCTCATCTTGATCAACGGGTGGTATCCCGGGGTGAGCTTCAGCCGCTACTATCGCGGTCCGGTTTCCTGGATGACGGTGCCCCCACTTGGCTTCTAC
>JALYJX010000595.1 GCA_030775065.1 Gemmatimonadota bacterium
CTCATGTAGCGCGCCACTTCCTCATCAAATTCAACAAGCCTGATCCCCTCTCCATTGACGGTCAGCGCCATGGGTTCGGGCGTGGCCGTCGGCGGCTCGGGTGTGGACGTTGCCTGAGGTGTTAAAGTAGGTTCAGGTCCTAAAAACGAAGCGCACGCGGAGAGTCCGAGTGCGATCAAGAGAGTCAATGATATACGAATGAATTGTTTGCTGTGGTGAGACAAGCGAAGCAGTCCTGTGGAAAACATCGCTCCGATTATACGTTAAAAAAGCAGGGGCAGGTCTGGGACCTGCCCCGGGCAATCTTAGTAATCCATGCCACCCATGCCGCCAGGAGGCATTGCAGGGGCTTTTTCCTTTTCAGGCATGTCCGTGATAAGGACATCCGTGGTAAGGATCATGGCCGCGATAGATGCGGCATTTTCGAGCGCGCCGCGCACGACCTTGACGGGGTCAATGACGCCCGCTTTGATCATATCCACGTACTCACTTGTCAGTACGTTGAAGCCGATATTCTTGTTCTTCTTCTCGGCGGCAGTGCGGCGAACAGTATCGATAATCACAGAACCATCCTGACCGGCATTTGCAGCGAGTTTGCGAATGGGGGCTTCCAGTGCTTTCTTGACAATATTGATGCCAACGCGAATTTCTTCATCGTTTTCATCACTCTTCAACATCTTATCTAACTTGCTGGAGGCGTTGAGGAGGGAGATTTCGCCGCCAGGCACGATGCCTTCTTCAACTGCCGCGCGGGCCGCAGAGAGAGCATCTTCCACGCGGTGCTTCTTCTCTTTCATTTCGGTTTCAGTAGCGGCACCAACACGGATGATGGCAACGCCGCCGCTGAGTTTGGCGAGGCGCTCATTCAATTTCTCTTTGTCGTAATCGCTGGTGCTCTTCTCGATCTCGGCGCGAATTTCCTTGATACGACCTTCGATGTCGCTCTTCTTGCCTTTGCCACCGACGATGGTCGTGTTCTCCTTGTCAGCGACGACCTTCTCGGCGCGGCCCAGGTCTTGAAGAGTGGCGGTTTCGAGTTTGCGGCCGGTCTCTTCGGAGATCACAGTGCCACCCGTAAGGACGGCAATATCCTGCAACATTGCTTTGCGGCGGTCACCAAAGCCAGGAGCTTTGACAGCCAGCACATTCAACATGCCGCGCAGTTTGTTGAGTACGAGAGTAGCGAGGGCTTCGCCATCGATATCCTCGGCGATAATGACGAGTTCGCGCTTGCCGATCTGAACGAGTTTCTCGAGCAGAGGCACGATATCCTGCGCCGCGGAAATCTTCTTCTCGTTGATCAGAATGTATGCGTCTGAGATCACAGCTTCCATGTTTTCCGCGCTGGTAATAAAGTAAGCGGAAATATAACCACGGTCGAACTGCATACCTTCGACAAATTCCTGCTCGAATTCCATGGACTTGGACTCTTCGACGGTGATGACGCCGTCTTTGCCGACCTTGTCCATCACATCTGCGATCAAGTCGCCAATTTCAGTATCGGCAGCAGAATTGGTAGCGACATGACCGATATCTTCCTTGGTATCAATCTTGACAGCCATCTTGCGAAGTTCTTCGACAACCGATGCAGTCGCCATCTCAATGCCATGCTTGATTAACATTGGGTTGAAACCAGCCTCGAGAGCCTTGAGGCCCTCGTTCACGATGGCGTGGGCTAGCACAGTCGAGGTGGTTGTACCGTCACCGGCGATATCATTGGTCTTGGTCGCAGCTTCCTTGAGGAGTTGAGCGCCCATGTTCTCAAACGGATCTTCGAGCTCGATTTCCTTCGCGACGGAAACGCCGTCGTGTGTGATCGTGGGTGAACCGAACTTGCGGTCAATCGCCACGTTACGACCCTTGGGTCCAAGGGTTGCGCTCACCGCGTTAGCAACGATATTCATACCGTTCTTAAGCTTGCGGCGGGCGTCTTCTGAAAAGACAATTTGTTTAGCAGCCATTTTTCATTCCTCCAGAATTAGCCTTCGACCACGGCTAGAATGTCGCTTTCGCGCAGGATGAGCAATTTCTTGCCATCCACTTTCACTTCGGTGCCGGAATACTTTGCATACAGCACCTTATCCCCAACCTTCACTTCCATGGGGATGTACTTGCCATCCTCATCGCGGTCGCCCGGACCCGCGGCCAGGATCTTGCC
>JALYJX010000596.1 GCA_030775065.1 Gemmatimonadota bacterium
AGCTCACATCGGAAAGTGGCGCGAGTCTCGATTTTCTAGGCTACACTTTTCGGTATGAGTGGGACCGCTTTGGCCGAAACCGGCGCTATCTGACGGCTGTGCCTTCGGTGAAGGCGGTGGCCCGAGAACGAGAGGAGATGCGGGCAATGATAGGTGCGCGGCAGTCACACGTGCCAATGCCGGCGCTCATAGCGAGAGTGAACCGGCAGCTTCGAGGCTGGGGGCAGTATTACAGCATCGGGCATCCGCGTCGTGCTCATCGGGACATGAACGCGTTTGTGGTCGCGCGGTTAACGAAGCACCTTCGACGTCGAAGTCAGCGCGCCTGCCGTCCACCGGCGGGAATGTCGTACTACAGCTTTCTGACTGGTCGCTTAAGTCTGGACCTGCTGTGATGACAGCGCACAACTTCTCGATAGCTGCCAGCAGAAACTGTCGGGAGAGCCGGATGCGGGAAATCCGCACGTCCGGTTCGATGAGGGGGACCAAGGCTCACACCTTGGTCCCTACTCTACTGGCCAGCGCAAAGATCTGAGACTGCTTCTCATGCCAGATTCGAAACTGCAGGCATGGCAACGGGTTCGGTCGTCCGGCTGTCTAATTCTCATCAGCGCGGGATAGGACCCTCCAAACCTCAGCCGTGTATATTTCAGCAATGCAAAAATTTGCTTTATCCCTGCTGTTTTTGTGCGCAGCAGGCGCTCCCGCGCTCGCCCAGGACGCGGCGCCGGGCGCTTGTACGACCCCCGACACCGTCGCGGTCTCGGGAAATGCGCGCGTGGCCGATGCAACAATCCGCACAACGGCGGGGCTCGCGCCGCGGGTAACGCTGAACTACCGCGACATCCAACGCGCTATCAAGGCTCTTTTTGCCACCGGCAATTTTGAGGACGTTCAGATCGTTTGCACAATTCCGCCCGCCGCGCCGAAAACGACCCTGACCATCCAGCTCCGCGAGCGGCCGGTGCTCTCAGGGTTCAAGGTGGTAGGGCCACAGCGGATAGATCCGGACGATGTAAAGGAGCGATTGACTCTCATGGTCGGCCGCCCTCTCGACCCCGCGCTCGTGGCCAGAGCAGTCGAGCGCGCCGATTCGCTCTACGAAGCGAAAGGTTACTACCTCGCCCGCATTCATGTCGACAGTGCTGTTACAGGCGACAAGATCGCCATCACGTTCCGCGTTGAGGAAGGACGCCGGCTGGCAATCTCCGGACTCAAGGTCACAGGCAACCGGAACGTAAAGGCTTCCGATATCGCGGCTGTGATGGAGTCCAAGCCCGAGGGATTCTTGTGGTTCCGGGCGGGAGAATTCGACGACACCAAGTACGCCACCGATCTCGCTGAGAAAATACCGAGCCTGTATGCGAGCCGAGGCTATATCGACTTCCGGATCACGAACGATTCGCTGATAATCGACCGCGAGGCTGGGAAGGCCGTCATCGACCTCACTGTCGTCGAAGGCCCGCGGTACCAGATCGGCGGCTTCGAGGTGATCGGCAACAAGCGATTCTCCACCGAAGAAGTGCAGCAGTACTATCCGTTCGGCGTACAGTCGCCGACCATCACTCAGCGCGCCATGGGACTCGTGCGCCGGTCGTATCGCAATCCGCCGAACACGTTCGACGCGACCAAATGGGAAGCCGCGGAAAGCAAGCTGCGCGATGCCTATAGCGACGAAGGCTACATCTATGCGCGTATTCGTCCCGTGGTCGAGCGACTGCCTGGCGGAGACAGCGTACGAACCGTCAATCTGCGGTGGGAGATCGAGGAGGCAGCACCGGCCATCGTCAACCGGATAGACATCGCAGGCAATGATTTCACCTACGAATCGTGCATCCGTGAGCAGATCGTGCTCGCGCCCGGCCAGGTATTCAACCGCGGGTATCTGCTCCGGAGCTATCAGAACATCGGCAACCTCAATTTCTTCGAGACGCCGCTTGCCGCACCTGATACGCGTCCGAGCGGAGATCAGGGCGACGTGGACATTGTGTTTACCGTCAAGGAGAAGCGCACCGGTAACGTGAATTTCGGCGCTTCGATGGGACAGGGAACAGGACTGGGCGGATTCATCGGACTCGATCAGCCCAATCTTCTCGGACGCTGCAAGCGGGCGCAGATACAGTGGCAGTTCGGCAGCTACATCAACGATTTCAA
>JALYJX010000597.1 GCA_030775065.1 Gemmatimonadota bacterium
CTCAAACTAGGCTCAGAGCTCTGTTTGGGAGAATTAGCCCGGCGTACGCGCGCAGGGACCCTCGTGCGGCCCGCGGGCGGAATGAGGCCGAGGCCCGCGAAAAAGGGGACGGATTTATTTTTTGATCCGTCCCCTTTTATCGATTGTTCCTAGGCCCTGCCCTCTGCTGCGAGGACCGCCTCGAGGCCTCGCTCGATCAGGCCGGCGCGGCTCAATCCGAGGTCTTTCGCAAGGGCATCCGAGCGTGACAGCAAGCCGCGCTCGACGCTGACCGATATGACTTTGGCGCCCTTCCCGCGCCGGGGGCGACCGGGCTTGCGCTTTGCGCGGGCCCATCGAGCCCGTTCCACCGCGGTCATCGGAGCGAACTCGTCGATCACCATCTCCCGGTCGTAACGGGCCGTCCCCTCGGCCAGCTTCGAGGCTCTCGCTGAGATCGGTTGCCGTCTCCGCAGTATTCCGTCCTTCATCTCAGTCTCCTGCGATACCGCCTTTTCTCTTTCTCGGTGAGCGGCCGGGCTTGGATGACGAACACCGAATCCTCGTCGTCCACCAGGAAGACGACCTGGAGGAGTCTCCCGTCGGCGGTTGGAGCCCAGACGAGAAACTTGTCATCGGTGCTCACGAGCGGATACGGGGAACGGGCCCTGCGCACGACCTCCTCCGCCTCCTGCGGGTCCACGCCGTGTTCCGAGATGTGGCCCTCGTTCCATTCGTTCCAACGGAATTCCAAACGTCCTCACGAATTAATTATATAAGAAACTGGGACGAATCCGAGTCCCATTTCCACTTGTCGCAAGGAACGTTCGGCCCCTGCTGATGGCGTGTAGACCGAAGCCCTCCAGGCAGCTGCTCCTTTCCTCCCCTCTCCATCGTGAGCCGCCTGGCCGACATCCTCGTCGTGCAGGCCGTGCGAGCCCACCTCGCACAGAACGGCGGAGGGTGCAAAGGCTGGCTTCGGGCGCTCGTCGATCCGCAGATCGGCCAGGCGCTCTCCCTGATCCACCAGAAGCCCGAAGCCGACTGGACCGTCGAGTCGCTCGCGTCAAAGGTCGGAATGTCGCGCTCCGCCTTTGCCGCGCGGTTCGCGCAGCAGGTCGAGGAGCCGCCGCTGACGTACCTGACGCGCTGGCGGATGCAGAAGGCGAGCCGCCTGCTCGAGACGACCCCCGCCGGCGTCGCCGAGATCGCGAAGCGCGTCGGCTACGACGCCGAGGCCGCGTTCTCCAAGGCGTTCAAGCGCTGGATCGGCGTGGCACCGGGGGCGTATCGCCGGTCCTGTCATCCCGAGCGGAGCGAGGGATCTGTGTCCCTCTCGTGAAATGGGGTCATCCCCCGAGTGAGTGGGATCCGGTTAGAGTGTCCCGATGTGCCGCAACATCCGGACGCTCGCCAATTTCGCACCGCCGGCGACCGAGGCCGAGATCCGCGCCTCCTCCCTTCAGTTCGTGCGCAAGCTGAGCGGCGCCAACAAGCCGTCGAAAGCGAACGAGGAGCTGTTTCAGCGCGCCGTGGAGGAGGTGACCACGGCCGCGGAGCGGCTGATTCGGGGATGGGTCACCAGCGCGCGCCGAAAAATCGCGACGTCGAGATTCGGAAGATGATCGAGAAATCGCGGGCGCGATTCGGCAAGGAGCCCAGCCGCACTCCGATCGATCCGATTCCGTAGGTCTCGACTCCGGAGGAATTTCGGGGATGAGACGCCGGGCCTCGAGATACCGCGCACGTGGGAAACCGGGGACAGACCACGGTTTCCGAGATCTCGGAGCCCCTCCGGAGCCGGGAAAACGGGGTCTGTTCCCTATTCCTCTGTCCCCCGCGATGTTCAGGCTGAGCAAAACGCACCACTCAAGACAAGATGTTCTCGGCAGATGTTCTCCTGGTCACCCCGATACCCTCTGGTATACCATTTTGGCTACCGTGGCTGACTCCCGACAGGCCGCCAGCCCGGGTAAGAGAAAGGACCGGCCATGGGGGCGCCAGCAAGAGTCGACGATACGACGGTCCGGATCGACAAGAAGACGAGCGCGATATTGGATGACCTGGCGAGGAAGAGCGGCCGAGCCAAGAAGGAGATCATCCGGCGCGCGGTCGAACGGATGCGGCGGGAAGAGATCCTGGACGCCGCAAACGCCGGTTACGCCGTCCTGAAG
>JALYJX010000598.1 GCA_030775065.1 Gemmatimonadota bacterium
ATGGAACGCCTTCCATCAGCGCCGCGTACGCATAGAGCATCGACGGGGCGATGGCGTCGTCGTTTCGCTCCATTGCCTTCTCGAACTGCTCGATCGTGGCGTGCTGCGCTCCCGGCCGGATGAATATCTCGGTAGATGCGCACCACACGATCACGAGCCGGTCAAGCTTGTTGCGCGACTTGAAGTCGCGAATGTCCTGGCGCAGCTGTTCGGCCAGGTCTCGTTTGGTCTTCCCCTTCTTGATGTTCGTGCCGTTGATGCGCGTCACGTACTTGTTGTCGAACACAGCCGGCATCGGCTTGATCGCCTTGAGGAAGTCCGCGACTCTCTCCAGATCCCGGTCTTCCAGCACGCCGGCTTTCTTCGCCGCGGTGTAAGCGTCGTCGGGAATCGGATCCCAGGCGCCGAACACGATGTCGTCGAGATTCGCGAGCGAGACGAAGTCCTTTATCAGTGGCGAGCGATTTTCCGTTCTCTTGCCGAGGCGTATGGTCGCCATCTGGGTGAGCGAGCCAATCGGCTTCGAGAATCCGCGCCGGACGCTCTCCACTCCGGCCATGAACGTTGTGGCTACCGCCCCCAGCCCCGGAGTAAGGATTCCGAGCTTCCCGGTTGCCGGCGCCGGCGGCACGGAGGAGGAAGCGGACGATTTGGAGGCTGCTTTTGCGCGCGATTCACCGGGCGCTGAGGAATTTCTCGATTTCATCTAGGATTGCGCGCGCCGTGACGCAAAGCGCGCGGACAACTTCTTCTTTTCATTGATTACGCGGATTGTGGCGGGCGCAGTGGTCTGGGTTGCGCGCCGTACGTAGTTGATTCGCTGGACGGCCGTGATCCATGAGGAAACTGCGAGGATGCACACGACCGCGATCAGAATTCCGCCGTTGAACGCCAGTCCTCCAAACGCCGCCGGCACGGAGATCAGAACTACGCGCTCGGGTCGTTGCAGAAAACCGACCTTGGCATCGATCCCGAGTGCCTCGGCTCTCGCGCGGGTGTACGAGATGATGAATGTGCCGATGAGCGCGAGCAGAGTTATGACGACCATGACGCGGCTGCCATAGACCGCGTGCGTGGCGTAGAAGTAGAGCATGCCGCCGAGCAGCGCCCCGTCGGCTACGCGGTCGAGCGTCGAATCGTAGAAAGCCCCGAAAACCGTTGCCTGATTCGTCCGACGCGCCACTACTCCGTCGAGAACGTCGAATATCGCGCAAATACCCACGATGAATCCGGCAAGCCGCACGCTGCCCAGCCCGAAGGCGATGCCGCTGGCTACCGACGCCGCCGTGCCGACCGTAGTCAGCACGTTTGGATGCACCCGCAATCTGACCATCAGCGTCACCACGGGCTCGATGAGCCTGAGGAATCCATTGATGATCGACTGCCAGAGTGCGCTCATGTCGGACCGGCCAAAGAAATGCTACCGCTCCCGGCTGGGCAGGAACGAATAGCAAAACGGGTCGAAGCGCTGAGACGTTTCGACGTAAAGCTATTCTGACGGGCCGGGCATTGCCAGCAGACCCATACGCCGGAGCTTTACGGGACGCGCCAATCGTAGTTAGTCGCGAGCTGGACGTTGTCTCGCGTGTACGTTCGCGTTCCATCCACCGTTCGCGCCTTCAGGGTGACCGTCGTTCCTGCCGGGATTCCCGCGACGGGCATCACCTCGACGCTGTTTGCAGATACCTGCTTCAGAAATACGTCCGTGCCCCCGGTCGTGACGTAAACATTCACGGCCTGGCTCAGATTATTCGTAAGACGTACGGAAACATCTGCAGCGGGCTGCGGTCCGGTAGTCACTTCAACCTGGCGGCCGGCGCATCCCGTCGCGGCGACGGTTACGGCCAGCGCCAGCGACGCTACAAAAGCTCGCATCGTGCCTCCCCAATGTCTTGCGTAGGTGATTCGGGGTGGAGGCTTGCAAGAGCCATGCTTACCACTGCCGCACTACAACTGAATACTGCGAGGTATCAGGCGACAGGTACTCCAGGTGGCCAAGCATCAGGAACTGCCGACCGACCTATTTCCGCCACATTCGGCTTTCGCAGCCAATGTCATTGGAACGGCGATTAACAAGCGAAAGAAAGGTCACTGGGCCGTTCCTGACGCCTGGCCACCTGAGAACCTGTCGCCTGATACCTTGCAGTATTC
>JALYJX010000599.1 GCA_030775065.1 Gemmatimonadota bacterium
ACGCACAAGCTCGATCCCGGCCCGATGGTGCAGCCGGGAACCGTGATCGACGAGAAGATGGCGCTACCGCTGCGCTGGGAAGCGGCGCTCGACGCCTACGACCGCGGCAAGATCCTGCCGAAGTACCTGGGCGAGCGGTATCACAAGCTCTTTGGAACCTGCCGTCGCGAGGAATGCGACCGGTTTCACTCGGAGATCAGCGACCGGGATTACGAGTGGTACATGCGCGCGGTTTAAGGAATATGCGTTTCCGCAGAAACGCTTTTCACGCGCTCGCCGTGACGCAGCAGCCAGTCAACCGCCAGATCAACGTCGAGCTCCTCCCCAGTCCAGCTGGTGATGGCGGTCTGTGGCGTGATCTGAATCTGCTGATCTGACATCAAGTCTTGCCAGCGCGCGGCGAGTGGCTGCGGACTGTCGAAAATCTGGCCGTTCGGCCGCGTGAACCGGAACGCACCGTCGTCAAGGCTGGCGACCACCACTCTCCCCTCATGCACCTGCCGGTGATGGAACCGGCAGAGCGTCACGAGATTCGACAGTTTCGTTTCGCCGCCATGGGCCCAGTGCTTCACGTGATGCCCGTCTACGTAACGAGTGAAGCTACAGCCCGGGAATCGGCAGCCGCGATCGCGTGAATTGAGCGCCCTTCGGATCGCTGGCGGGATGGTGCGCATCCTGCGGCCGACGTCGAGCGGCTCACCGCGCTCGTTCTCGACGATCTTGATCACGCTGGCGTCGCAGCCGAGCCGCCGCGCGGTCTCGGCAGCAACCGCCGGACCGTGCTCTAGCTCGCAACGGCCCGCATGGCCGTGCTTTAGGGTCTCGGCATCGACGTGAACTACGATCTGCTGGCGGTCACCCCCCGCAAGTTCGGCCGATCCATTCGCCAGGAAGCTTTCGGCCATCCGCCCCAGCGCCTCAACCCGGCGCTTTCGAGAGCGGCACAAATCATCCGCATCCGAAAACGTTCCGGCCGGAACGTTTTTCGGAATCGGCAGGCTGTCCACGGCCATCTCCAGCGCCCGCTTGAACAACGCCCCGATCTCGGCCGGCAATCGTCCCCGGATCACGAACGAGCCGTCCGGTGCGGTGTGGAACCAGAGACTTTGGTCCCGCTGCTGGATCGCCTCGCGAGAGAGTTCCTCGGCATCCAGCGCCCGGCGATAGCCGCGCACGGTCTGTTCCACGTGGTTCGCCGTGCCGTATAGCGCGATGTTGAGCAGGTACGACTCGTTCGCCTCGGTCGCGACCCGCGTCATCTCCCGCGCCTTGAAATAGCTGATCCGGCCCTCCGCCATCGCAGCCGCGATCTGCGGAAGTCCCGCCAATGCATGGGCAGTGCGCAGCTTCTCCCGCGCCGCTCCCAAGGCGATCCCGCACTTCCAGTTGAGCCAATGGGCACAGGACTTCACGCCCCACTCCACCCAGCCGCGCCGCCGGTCGAACTCGGCAATGAGCGCCAGGAAGCGGGCGTTGGCGGCATTCAGATGCCCGGCCAGCTCAGTGATGCGATCGATCAGATCGGGAGTGGAGACATCCGAGATCGGGCCTTCCATGGGTTCTCCAGCAGGCTGTAATTACATACAGTAATCTACCGGAAAATCCAACAAAGACAAGTACTTAGGCGGCTTTATCCAGCGGTTTTTCCGCCGCCACGGTCTTCGGCCGGATGAGCCACGCGCCGAGCGCCGGCAAGAGCAGCATCGCGCCCAGCATGTTCACCAGGAACATGAAGGTCAGCATCAGCCCGACGTCCGCCTGGAATTTGAGCGGCGAGAACACCCAGGTCGCGACACCGATCGCGAGCGTGACCCCCGTGAAAAAGATGGCGGCACCCGTTACCCGCAAGGCGGCGAGATACGCGTAGTGCACGGTGTGGCCGCGGTTCAGGAATTCCTGCATCCGGCTGAAGAGGTAGATGCCGTAGTCGACGCCGATGCCGGCGCCGAGCGCGACCATCGGCAGAGTGCTGACCTTGAGGCCGATGCCGACCATCGCCATCACCGCGTAGACGAGGATGGACACCAGCGCGAGCGGCAGGAACACGAGCACGGTGCCCAGGATGCTGCGGAAGGTGAGCAGGCACATCAGGATCACGGCCGCGAACACCCAACCCAGGATCGGATATTCCTTCGCCCTGACCTCTTC
>JALYJX010000600.1 GCA_030775065.1 Gemmatimonadota bacterium
GCCTTGGGGCGTGTAGTTGACGGCGTTTTCAATCAGGTTCCTGGCGATGTCGTGCAGCTTGGCGGCATCGGTCATCAGCTTGGCCGCCTCGCGAGCGACGACCACGTGCACGGTCTGTTGTTTCTGGGCGGCAACCGGCTCGAAATCGTTGGCGAGACCGCGGAGCAGGCCCTCAATGTCGGTCGGCACGACCTCGAGGCTTTCCTGGCCGGCGTCGAGCCGCGCCAGCCGCAACAGATCCTTGACCAGGCGCTCCATCCGCGTCGCATGCCGGTGAATGATGTCGAGGAACTTCTCCCGCTCGTCCACATCGTCCGGATCGTCGAGCAGCGCTTCGGCGTAGCCCTTGATCGCCGTGAGCGGCGTGCGCAATTCGTGAGAGACGCCCGCCACGAACTCCATCTGCTGTTGCGCCAAACGGCGCGCGCGCATCGTAGCCAACATCAACATCACTGAGCTGCCGGCCAACAGCACGAGCATGATCAAACTGAATCCGAGGATGTGTAGTCGTGCATTATCGACCAGCGCTTCAAGCGAACCGGCTTTGTTTTTCACCACCAGCAGCCAGGCCGGGTCGTCAGCGCCTCCGCGCTTGCCGCGGATCTCAGTGAGCGGCACACCTTGCGGGCCAGACACAAACGGTTGTGGTCCCAGTCGGGGACGCGGCGGCCCTTGACGACCCTGCTGCATGTTTGCGTCGAGCAAGACAATGCCGGCGTCAACCTGTGAGAACGACCCAATCGTCAGCGTTGGATCCGAACCATAGATCATACTCAATGGGTAGCTGGCAACGACCGCCACCTGATAGCGGGCGCCACTCCCGTAATGCCGCGCCACTAGTTCGGGGATCAGATACTGACGGAGATAGTCATTATCGACTTCAAGAAAACACCAGCCCCTCAGTTCGGGCACATGAACCGATCCCTGTGGGGCCGCCGGCTTGAGCGATTGCAGCAAGTCGCGCGGCTCCAGCGGCTGTTGTGATGGCGGCGATTCAATCTTTGGGCCGCCGGGCCGTTGCCACTCTGGTGTGGGGGCGCCGGTAACGAGTGGAAATATCAACACCGGTCTACCTTGAAAAAACTCAAACGCAAATCCATTCGGGAAAAGCGGAGGCTGGCCTCCGGGCAAACGCAGACGCTCCTCCAGGATCCGGCGATAAACGACAAACTCGTTGGGCCAGTCTTCAGTTTTGAATTGGTTGTCGCCCGTCTGCAGCCGTCTGAAGACGACTCCCTTGTCGCTTTGCGTGCCGATGCTGATTGAGGCGAGTAGTTGCGGGCGGTCAGAAGTGCTGTGCCATCGTCTGGTAATCTCGATCATGTATGGCTCAAATGCGACATCGTTTCTTTCGTCCGGGGGTGGACGGAAGAACGGCGGCAGGTTTAGCAGGGTATCTCGGAAATCGCCGCTGAAGTTTCGTAGCGCCACCTCCATGGCTTCCCGGCCTTGTCGCCGGTGGGCATCGCTCGCGAAATTGATCCAGCTATACTGAAGCACGCCGGCGATCACCGTGAGCAGCAACACCGCCACGCAACCCGTCACCAGCCAATTTATTCTCACCCGACCGAACATCGCTCGCATTATAGCTTTCGAATTTGGTCACCGGCCTCGACTTCGGACCAAGACTTTACCTCGTCTTTACAAAACGGCGGACACTTTACGTACAGTTTACAAATCCACGCCAACCTTTCGCTTAGCATAGCCGTAGATCGTTGTAGTTCCACAAATCAAAAGGAGAACCAATGCGAAAACTAGCAATTCTAATGTGCCTTGTTGCGATGGCCGCCGTCGCGTTGCCGCAGCAGATGCCGCCGAAAACCGCCAGCGCGCAGTCTGGCGCAAAAAAGGCTTTCGAGAAACTCAAAACCCTGGCAGGTTCATGGGAAGGAACTATCGGCGATTTGTCCACGCAGGTGACAATTCGCGTGACTTCCGCGGGTAGCGCGATCATGCACGATGCCTTTATGGCCTCGACTAATAAGATCACGATGATTTATTTGGAGGGTGACCGTCTGTTCCTGACCCATTACGGTGGCGAGGGAAATCGGCCGCGCTTTGAAGGCAAGTTATCGCCGGATGGAAAGAGCGTAGAGTTCGACTTCCTCGATGTCGCGGGGGGCACGCAGAGAGGAGTCTTGAAG
>JALYJX010000601.1 GCA_030775065.1 Gemmatimonadota bacterium
CAGCATGGCCAATACTTGACCTATCCCAGTTCCGCTTTCTGTGAGTGGAACAGCAAGATCGGCTCGCTCAGACTGTGGTTCCACTGGCCATACAAAGATCTCTACGTCTTGATCGTTTGCTCTAGGGATAGTGTTTACCCACTCCACTTGACTCGTGAGTGAAAAGTTCTCCGCTATCTGAAGTCGTAGGCGTGGAGAGCGAGGTCGACGCAGTTGAAGACTGTGTCGCGGCTGGGAGCGAGTTCCAATTCGCCATAGCGCTGAGTGGAGTACTTGTAGATGGCGAAGTCCCACTCCTCCCGTTGGCCGCGGTAGCCCAGTCGACAGAGCGGCGCTCCCGCGTAGTAGACGTAGCAGAAGCGACCCCGGACAGAGGCTTCCAGCCGGGAATCCTGGAAAGAGCACAATTGGGTGAGCAAGTGCTCTAGAGCCTCCTGGGGAATGGCGCGCGCTGCCTGGCGGGTTGGCCCCGCAGGGGGAGACCCAGGAGGTAGCGTCGTCATGGAGTTGGTGCGTGAAGTGGACATGTGGCTCTCCGAGCTGCGCGCCGTGTTTCGGCGCCAGGCGGCATTTGGCTGGTTCGTCCTGAGCATCTGGGCATTGCTGCTGCACTTCGATGGGTCGGGCCTGAGCAGCCTCATCCGCTACTTTGGGTTGGCTTCCAGCGAGTACTACAACCTGCTGCACTTCTTTCATTCCTCGGCCTTCAGTGTGCAAGAGCTGTGCGTGCGATGGGCGCAGCTGCTGTTGAGCAAGGCGCCAGTGCTGCACTTGGAGGGAGCGCCTGTGTATGTGGTGGACGGGCTGGTGGCGGGCAAGGCGGGCAAGAAGATGCCGGGGGTGAAGATGCTGCACCAAGCCTCGGAGAACAACAACAAGCCCGAGTTCGTCATGGGCCACTTCTGGGGCGCAGTGAGCATGCTGGCCCAAGCAGGCTCCCGGCTGTTCGCCGTGCCTATGCGCTTCTCAATTCAGGATGGGTTGAAGTCCTCGCCCTCGCAAAAGGGGACGCATATCACGCGGATGCACCAGTTGGTGACCGCCACCGCTCAGCAAATAGGGACCGTCCTGGCGGATTGTCAGTACGCCTGCCGGCCTTTCATTGAGGGATTGCTGAGTGCAGGCTTCCACCTCATTGCTCGAGTCCGGTTGAACACGGTTGCCTTCGAGCCAGCCCCCAAGGCGCGAGCAAGCAAGCGAGGCAGGCCCAAGAAGTATGGCAAGAAGGTAGTCCTCCAGGAGCTCTTTGCTCGCAAGAAGCTGTTTCGCAGTGTCGAAGTCGAACTCTATGGGCGCAGGCAGCAGGCGCTGTTGTATGAAGTGGTGTTGTATTGGCAGACGCGGCTGGTCAAGTTCGTGCTGTCTGTGGACGACAAGGGCAGAAAGGCTATCTTCCTCTCCACCCGCACCGCCTTGAGCGCTGAAGCCATCGTGGTGGCCTATGGTTGGAGATTCAAAATCGAGGTGAGCTTCAAAGCCCTGGTGGAAAGAATGTTTGCTTTCTGCTACCGCTTCTGGATGAAGGCCATGCAAAAGCGCCAGCGGGGGGAGGGTGACCAGTACCTGCACCGAGCGGGGGAGCTCTACCGGGAGCAGGTAGCCCGCAAGCTCGAAGCCTACGAGCGCTTCGTCAACATCGCCGCGATCGGCTTGGGCCTGCTCCAGATGCTTTCCCTGCGCTATGCAGAGCAGGTGTGGGCCGGGCTGCCGCTGTGGTTCCGCACCCTGCGCAAAGAGGCTGGCCCCAGCGAGAACATCGTGCGCGCCACGCTCCAGGCGCAGGTGGACAGCATTTCCGCCTCGAACGAGCATGGCTCGTTGCTGGCGAAAATCCTCGCGACCCGCTCCAAGGCTCCTCCTTCCCCTCATCCGCTCAAGTGGGCCGCCTGAGGAACTTGCCACTCATGAGCACTTGAGGGAACACACGTTTAACCAAGCTGTTATACCGAGTAAACCGCGAAGGGTTGGCGCTTTGGAGTACGTGCAACACTTGGGGGAGATTTTGCGCATCTGACAACAAGCCGGCTTGGCTCCCAAAGCGAGCAACTCCAATCTTTAGGCGTTCAGCACGGAAATTATAGATTAGACTGGCGCAGTGCACTCCTAGATCTTGGGAGTGGTCTGATGAACGGGTCCCG
>JALYJX010000602.1 GCA_030775065.1 Gemmatimonadota bacterium
TCATGGATCGGTCTCGGCGTCGTGCGCCCAGATTGACACCGTGGGATAGACTGGTCTTCGGGCTATGCGCCTGCTGCATTCCGATAAAGCGGCTGGCAAAGTGCGCTGTCATTCTAAAGCCCAGCATTATGCGGTTTCACCGAGCCTTGGTGCGGTGTAAGTATCGGTGGCTGTATGCTTCAGGAAAACGGTACGCTGCGGCGCAAGTATCTCGATCAGCTGTTCTTCTGGAATGGGACAGATCTTGAGCGCAAGCTCCTTGCGTACCGGGACTACTATAACCAGCACCGTTGCCATACCGGGTTACGCGGTGAAACGCCGAACGGCTACGGGACGGCGAAAGCGATTTCATCCGCAACGATTGAGTCGTACGAATGGCTCAGCCATTGTCATGGAATGTTTTATCTGCCTGCTGCCGGATAGGAGCAATAATTCGCAACAGACACCCCACCAAGATCGGCAAGGCTATGCAAGGGCTTACCTACATCCAATCGCTCTACCGCATCGAGCGCGAGGCAAAGGAGGCTACGCCCAAGATCCGCTATCAGCTACGTCAGGAAAGGGCCAAGCCACTCCTCGACACCCTCCGGGCGTGGCTCGATGACGCCTTACCCCAGGTCCCGCCCCAAAGCCTAACCGGCAAGGCCCTCCATTACCTTCACAACCACTGGCCCAACCTCATCCGCTATCTCGATGAGTGGAGTTCCCCCCGTTCCGTGGACGGTTTAGGGCTTGGGATTCAAGCCGTGCATTGCGGTGGTTGCGGGTTCAGTGTTGGACATATCCTCCTCTCGTAGTTGACGGGTGACAAGTAGCCGATGGACGAGTGCCGACGATGCGGGTTATACCAGCCCTCGATGAACTCGAAGATAGCCATCTTCGCCTCGGCCTGGGTCTTGAAGCGCCTGCGGTCCAGCAGCTCGCATTCGAGCGTCGCGAAGAAGCTTTCGCACATGGCGTTATCGAAGCAGTCGCCGACCGAGCCCATGGAGGGTCGTATGCCAGCCTCCTTGCAGCGCGCTCCGAAAGCAATGGATGTGTACTGCGTGCCCTGGTCGGAATGATGGATCACATCCCGCGGCCGCCGCTGGTAGATCGCCATGTTGAGCGCATCGAGGATGAGCTCGGTGCGCAGGTGGGTCGCCATGGCCCAGCCCACGATGCGGCGGCTGAACACGTCCATGACCACCGCCAGGAACAGAAAGCCGGCCAGGGTGGGAACGTAGGTGATGTCTGCTACCCACAGCCAGTCGGGCCGCTCTGCCGTAAAACACCGCTGCACCAGATCGGGTGCTGGCCTCGCATCGCGATCCCGCACGGTCGTCTTGAACCCTTTGCGCCGACTGATCCCGACGAATCCCGCCGAGCGCATGAGGCGCGCCACCCGCTTGTGGTTGACCCGCTCGCCTTCCTCCCGCAGGTCTTCCAGGATACGGGGAACCCCATAGCTGCCACGCGAGCGCTGATGCAGTGTCCGAATCCGCTCGGTTAGCCGGGCATCGGAGTGCGCCCGTGCCGAGGGCGAACGATTCAGCCGCGCGTAATGGCCACTGGTGGAGACCCCCAGCAGGCGGCACAACGTAGCCACCGGATAGTCGGCCTGATTCCTCTTCACGAATTCGAACCCTTCGACGGGATCGATCCGGTCTCCCGAGCGAACCAGGCTGCGGCTTTTGACAAGATCTCGCGCTCGATCCTGAGCTGGCGGTTCTCCCGCCGCAGAGCCGACAACTCCTGGCGTTCGGCCGTGGTCAGGCCATCGGCGCGCCGGCCTTCATCGCGATCCGCTTGCGCCACCCAGTTACGGATCGCCTGCGCCGTCGGCTCAAACTCCCGCGACAGCTCTTCCGGGTTGCGGCCCGACCGGACCAACTCGACCATCTGTCGCCGGAACTCCGGCGGATATGCAGTTCTTCGTTTCGACATCGTGGACTCCTCCTTCCCAAAAGATGAAGTGTCCACGAAACGGGGTCAACTCCAGTTCATCACTGAGGCCGAGAACGATTTGGACGCAGGCAGCCAGGGTGAGCGCCCTAGCCCGGATTTCTCACCGAATGGTATGGAAGAAGGCCGTACCTCGTGGCATAATATGTTCTGGATCAACAGGTTATGCAGACAGACGAGGACGGCCTTATGA
>JALYJX010000603.1 GCA_030775065.1 Gemmatimonadota bacterium
GAACCTTTTCGTGCGCGAACTGAGCTGATGCCCGCCGATCAGGTCGCCGCCAACAATCGACGAGATTTTCTCAGTGAGTATTTATCGGTCGCGCCTGCCTCGCTCGCCCTCATTCGGGCGAACGAATGTTACGAGCTGTCTCGACTGAGATTCGCACGCCCAATGCTGGATGTCGGCTGTCGATGGTTTATTTGCTTCGCAACTCTTCGCGGAGCCGCTCGACGCAGCGATCGACCTGAATCCCACCGAAGTGAAGCGTGCGCGGCGATCCGGAATGTATCTCCAAGCGGAGGTTGCCAGTGCCACCGCCATTCCATTTCCGGCTGGGTCATTTGCAAGCGTGTTCAGCAATGGCGTGCTGGAACATGTTAACGCGTTGCCAGCGGCGCTCGTCGAGATCGCACGTGTGCTTCGCCAAGGCGGTCACCTGATTGCGACCACATCCTGTGCGCATTTTAGTGAACTCATTTCGCTCCCATCGCTGACGAACCGGTTATTCGGTCACGTTAACCTGATGGAACCGGAGGCATGGGCCACAGCCTTGTCGAGCGCGGGTCTGCACCTGATTGAATCGAGGTGCTATAATCCCGCCGCCGCGATCCGCGCACACCAGTGGCTGCTGCCCTCAAGCATTGGCGCCACAGTCGTGCGGCGCATGACCGGGCGCTGGGTGTTCTCTCCGGCGCTACGGCGGTCATTCATAGCACCTTTTTGGGCAAGGATACTACGGCCGCGTTATGCCACTAGCGCTGCAGTGGGGGGCTCGATCTGCTGGATCGCAGAAAAACGATGACCGTCTCCGTCATTCTGCCCACATATAACGAGCGCGAAAACATTGGGGAGCTGATTGACTGCATTGACGCAGCGCTTGCCGCCGAGCCTTTCGCTTACGAATGTCTCGTCGTAGACGATAACTCGCCGGATGGCACCGCGCAGTTCGTGCGCGAACAGTTTGCGAACAGAGAAAATATCCGTGTCTATGTGCGCACGCACGAACGCGGACTCGCCAGCGCGATTAAGCACGGCGTTCTCAACGCGGCCGGCGATGTGCTGGTCGTCATGGATACGGATTTCAATCATGACCCGCGGATGATTCCGCAAATGGTCAAGTTCCTTGAGTTTTACGACATTGTCATTGGCTCACGATTTGTGATGCGCGGCGGCATGCGGGAGCACGGTCGCTATTTGTTAAGTTTTGTGTACAACTTAGGACTCCGCACGCTGCTCAGGACGCAGATACAGGACAACTTGAGCGGTTTTTTCTCAATGAATCGAGACAAGTTGCTGGCGCTCGACCTTGACCGAATCTTCGTGGGCTACGGCGATTACTTCATTCGCCTGCTGCTCTTCGTGTGGCGCAAAAACTATCAATTGCTGGAAGTGCCCGTGTTTTATCAGCTGCGACGTCACGGCGAAAGCAAGACCGGTTTCCTCCGCATCTTCAAAGACTACACCATCACGGTGCTCCGACTGCGCTGGCAAATAAGCCGCGGAAAGATCTAGGTTATTGTACCTGGATTGATATCGCAGCGGACGTTCGCGGGTAACGCCGAAAGAAAGGGTTCACGGTTTCCATCCTGTCACGATAACGAGCGGAGGGTTCTCGTAACCACTCACTCGGCGGATTGCATTAACTCGTGCCACCGTAATGCTCGTGGAGTGCTGTTGCACGAAGTATCCAAGCGTGAGGGCCCAATGATTTTGGTAAAGGGCCATCGGCCATTCATTACCATGCAGCGGCGCTCGCGGGAGAATCACCGGCTTCTTGCCACGAGGAACCATCGGCAGATTGCCGAGGATAAAAACGCGATTGCCCGACCGAAGGGTTGCAGCAATTCGTGATTCGACCGCCCGAACCGGTACGGTTTGATCTGCCTCCATGTTTTTCTTGATGAGGTCGGGTCGATGCCATCGGTGAAATTCTATCGGCGGGACCGTCATCCATGGTGCCGCACCGCGGTAATACCGATTCCAGGTGATGCCATGATGCCAGGTGCTGATAACGATCAGGTCGCTTCGAGTTGCGAGCAACTGAACGCGAGACGCCACAAGATCAACATTTGTCATACGCACTTCTGCTGCATGCAACGCAGGCAGGAACGTCACGATTCCGAGAAGTATTACGCTGCCCAGACG
>JALYJX010000604.1 GCA_030775065.1 Gemmatimonadota bacterium
CGCACAAGGAGCCTACGTCATCGCAGACGCACCATATAATGACCCTGAAGTGATTCTCATCGCCACTGGCAGTGAGGTCGTCCTGGCGGTTGAGGCGCACGAGAAGTTGATCGCTGAAGGCATCCGCTCGCGAGTGGTGTCGATGCCGTCGTGGGAAATTTTTGAGCAGCAGAGTGAGGAATATCAGGACAGCGTGCTCCCGCCAAAGGTGAAAGCACGCGTCGCCGTGGAGCAGGCTTCAACTCTTGGGTGGGAGCGATATGTTGGACGCTCGGGTCAGGTAATTGGCATGAAGACGTTCGGAGCATCGGCACCGCTCAAGGAATTGCAGAGAAAGTTTGGGTTTGAACCAGATCATATTGTTGCAGCTGCAAAGAAGCAGCTAGGCAGGTAATTCTAAAAGTTTGAAGCAATTCCTGCCCCGAAAGAGCCTCTTCAGCGACTCCAAAGAGATCACGAAGCCTGCCGTTTTTGCGCAACCCATCACCCTTTAGGAGTTGGCGCGGAGTGAAACTGACCGCACAATCCTGCGCAAGACTTACGAAAGGACAGACGAAAATGAATACGGCTTTGGCGGGCGTAACTGATTCTCCTTTGCACACTGCGAACCATAGCAAGTTTCCGGTCGCAGCCAACGTACTGTCCTTACAAGCGCGTCGTGATTTGCGCCGGTCGGTGATGACCGACAACAGTGAGGGTCTGCAGGTTGAGTTGCGTCGCGACGCGAGGCGATTGAAATTACTGCTAGACTTGGCCAACGAGGCTGTTTCGAAGAGGGAGGTTCCCGGGCTCGTCAACGCAATCATGATGAGAATCAAAAGCGCACTAGACTCTGACGGGGTTTGCATTCTTTTGAAGAGGCAAAAAGAAGGCGAACTCGATCTCTATGCGCTCGACTTCCGATCGAAAGGGAGCAGCTTCAACGAGAGAACTGTGATGCCCCTCGCTGGGACGATGGCAAGCTATGTACTGAGCACGGGTAAGCCGTGGGCCGGGACTCGCGAGCAGGCGTGTGCGATTTTCCCGAACGACCTTCTGCTGAAGGAGCAATTCAGCACAGGATGCATGCTGCCTCTTTCCGGCCGCGACCGGGTTGTGGGTACGCTCGCTTTGGTTCGAACTCGGCACATTCCGTACAGTCAGGATGAGCTTGATTTCCTGACTGGGGTTTGCAGCCAGATAGCGGTTGTGTTGGAGAACGCCCTTGCGTGCCAGGAGATTTCTGAACTCAAAGACAAGCTGGCCCAGGAGAAGCTTTATCTCGAAGAAGAGATTCGCAGCGAGATGAATTTCGATCAGATCGTTGGCGACAGCCCCGCACTAAGGCAGGTGTTGGAGTTGGTCCAAACAGTCGCCCCGAGTGATTCCACGGTGCTGCTGCTCGGTGAGACTGGAACGGGAAAGGAACTGATCGCGCGTGCGATCCACGATCACAGTCGCCGCGAAAACCACACCTTTGTGAAGCTCAACTGTGCGGCAATACCAACGGGACTGTTCGAGAGCGAATTGTTTGGACATGAAAAAGGAGCGTTCACCGGCGCCATCAGCCAGAAGGTCGGCCGACTGGAACTTGCCGACCAGGGCACGCTGTTTCTGGACGAGGTGGGCGACGTGCCGCTGGATATTCAGCCGAAGCTTCTGCGTGCTTTGCAGGAACGCGAATTCGAGCGCCTGGGCAGCACACGGACGAAGAGAGTTGACGTACGGTTGGTGGCGGCCACTAATCGCAATCTTGAAAAGATGATTGTTGATCGCGAATTTCGCAGCGACCTCTATTATCGCTTGAACGTCTTTCCCATCCGCATTCCTCCCTTACGTGAGCGCAGGGAAGATATCCCGCTGTTGGCCCGTTACTTCGCGCAGAAGTTCGCCCAGCAAATGGAGAAGCGGATCGAAACAATCCCGGCAGCGACGATGAAGGCACTGACTGAATGGGATTGGCCAGGCAACGTCAGGGAGTTGGCAAACTTCATCGAGCGGGCCGTGATCCTCACGCGCACTAGGTCGCTGGAGGCGCCCGTCACAGAATTGCGCAAAGTCCGCATGGATGAGCCAACCCAGACGGTGACACCGCAAGGATCGGATGAGATCGCGCGTATTGTGAAAGAGACCATCAGCGCCCTCGATGGCAA
>JALYJX010000605.1 GCA_030775065.1 Gemmatimonadota bacterium
ATACATCACTTCGTATGTCCTGTTTACCAATTTCTTTTCCTCCCCTTGGCCGCTTAGCAAGAGTTACGCGTTTACGCGTGAACTAACTTTGCTAACTCGTCACCAAATTCACGCCTGAAGGCGTAACTCTTACATCAGTTAAATTCGGCCATCGCTTTGTCGATACCATCTCTGATCACGGCTCGAGTCGCGTCGGCACTCGTTTCCAAAATCTTTTCAACTTCCGCGCCCTCTTCTTTCGAAAAATTCTCAAGCACGAAATTTCTCGAATTCGTTACCGGATGTTCCGGCATTATGCCGATCCGCAAGCGAACGAACTCGTTGGTTCCAAGGCAATCGATGATCGATCGTAGGCCGTTGTGACCGCCGTGCGAACCGCTCGGTCTAAGTCTGATCTTGCCGAATGGCAGCGCCAGGTCGTCGGAAATTACGATCAAATGCCCAACGCTGCGATCCGGTTTTTTCAGCAGGCAGCTAACGGCTTCGCCGCTTAGGTTCATGAACGTTTGCGGCTTTGCCAGCTCGACCTTTTCGTTTTCAATTTCGGCACGCCCGACCAGCGAGCGGCACTCGTCTCGTTTGACCTGCGTCTGACTCTCGCGAGCCAGCAGGTCGACAAGCATGAACCCGAGGTTGTGCCGCGTACGCTCGTACGCGTTTCCCGGATTTCCAAGACCGACGATCAGCCAGTTCTCCATGTCCGTCAAACTTTAGTTTGACGCGCGTCTTGCAACAAACTGAAGTTTGTTGGACACGCGTTACTCGGACTTCTCGCCGTCGCCGTCACCCTCACCTTCGGCACCCGGAGCTTCCTCGCCAACGACTTCGGGCTCAGCTCCTTCTTCAACCTGGGGCTCGAGCTCGACTTCCTTCACAATGACGATCGATGCAACGACCGTGTCCGGCGATTCATGTATCTCGATCCCGGGACCGACCTTCAGGTCGGAAACGTGGACCGCATGATCGGAAGTCAGACCGGTGACATCGATGTCTATCGACTCAGGCGTATTTGCGGGTTCGCAAAGTACCTTGATCTCGCGCAGAGCCTGTGTCATCACGGCGCCCTCTTCCTTGAGCGCCGCCGGTTCACCGATAAGGCGGATCGGAACAGTCATCTCGATCTTTTCGCCGCGTGCGAATCGACGCAGGTCGGCGTGGATCAGGCGGCCCCTTATCACGTCGATCTGCCTGTCCTGAAAGATCACGTCGTTCACGCCTTCGCCGGGGATATCCAGCGAGAACACGGTGTTTACACCCGTGTCCGTTCGCAGGATCGCCGCCAGATCTTTGAGTTCCGCGACCGCCGCAAGCGATTCGGTGCCGCCGCCGTAAACAACGACGGGAACCTTTCCTTCGGCCCGGAGCCGACGATTCACATTCTTGCCCCGTTCATCACGCTTTTCAGCCTTTACTACAATTTTCTCTGCCATAACTCCTCAGTAATCAGTGGTCAGTGGTCAGTGGTCAGTGGCCCGTTGTCGGTAGCGGCCTCATTCTGACCACTGACCACCGGACACTGTCCACTTCTAAATAAACAATGACGAAACACTCGTCTCGTCGTGAATCGACTTGATCGCCGAAGCAAGCAGCTTTGCGACGCTCAGAACTTCGATCTTGCCGCTCTGCTGCAGCGACAAAGCACTAGAACCGAGCGGGATAGTGTTTGTTACGATCACTTTTTTCAAATGCGAACTGCTTATGTTCTCCGAGGCCCTGCCCGAGAGCACTGCATGTGAAAAGCATGCAAAAATCTCATTGGCGCCCGCTTTGTGCAATGCCTCGGCCACCTTGCAGATCGTCCCGCCGGTATCGCACATGTCGTCGACTATTAAACAATTCTTGCCGGCCACATCACCAACGATGTTCATGACGTCAGCTTCGTTCGCCCGCTCGCGACGTTTGTCGCACAGGGCCAGCCCGGCGCCGAGGCGTTTTGCGTAAGCCCGAGCTCTTTCCGCGCCACCCGTGTCCGGCGCGAACACGATCAAATTGTCGATCGGGTTCGTGTTGAAATAATCGACGACGATCGGCGCGGCGTATAAGTGATCGACGGGCACGTCGAAGAATCCCTGGATCTGCGCCGCGTGCAAATCGATGGTCAGAATTCGCTCAGCTCCAGCCTTCACAAT
>JALYJX010000606.1 GCA_030775065.1 Gemmatimonadota bacterium
TTGTTCACAATCGCGGACAAAAAAAGAATTTCAGATTTCAGATTTCGGATTTGAAACAAGAATTAAGTATGAATCACAATTCAAATCCTAATTGCCGCGGCGGCTAATTGAAATCCCAAGTTGTGTCAATCCGCAATCCGAAATCCGAAATTCGAAACTGGCAATCGGCATTAGGAACTCAAATCATGGAAACACTGCTCAAAGACATTCGCTACGCAATCCGCAGTCTCGCAAAGCACCCGGGTTTCGCGGCGATAGCCGTGATCACACTCGCACTCGGCATCGGCGCCAACACTGCCATCTTTAGTTTGGTCAACACAGTCCTGCTGCGTCCCCTCCCCGTGCCTCAGCCCGAGCAGATCGTCTCCGTGGCTTTGCGAGGAAAGACAGACTCGATCCTGGCTTTCTCTTATCCCAACTACAAAGACTTTCGCGATCGCAATCAAGTCTTGTCGGGTTTGCTTGCCTACCGGTTTGTGCCGATGAGCTTGAGTCGCGACGGCGCGAATGAGCGCATCTGGGGCTACGAAGTTTCGGGTAACTACTTTGACATGCTTGGCGTTCAGGCCATCAAAGGTCGAACTTTCCTGCCGGAAGAAGATCGCACGCGACTCTCACATCCGGTAGCAGTTGTCAGTCACGGCGCGTGGCAACGGCGCTTTGCCGGCGATCCGGATCTCATTGGCAAAGAGATCAGGCTCAACAATCACCCTTTTAAAATCATCGGAATTGCGCCCGAAGGATTCAAGGGTACGGAGCTGGTTTATACACCTGAGATTTGGGTACCGATCAGCATGATCGAATGGCTCGAGCCAGGCGCCGGATGGATTGATAACCGGAAAGCCGGGAACCTCTTTGCTATCGGACGACTTAAGTCAGGTGTCGGCGTCGACCAGGCCGAAGTGTCCTTGAACTTGTTTGCGCAGCAACTTGCCAAAGAGTATCCCGACAGCAATGAAGGTCAGGTCGTACAACTCACTCCGCCGGGCTTCATCATTCCTGATCTGCGCGGTTCCGTAGTTAGTTTCACCTGGATCTTGATGGCTGCTGTGGGTCTCGTGCTTTTGATCACCTGCATCAATCTCGCCGGCCTGCTCCTGGCGCGAGCTACAGACCGCCGCAGAGAGATCGCGATCCGCTTAGCGTTAGGCGCGGGCCGGCGCCGGCTGGTTCGCCAGTTGTTGACGGAAAGTATCTTGCTGTCGCTGGTTGGCGGGGTGGCTGGTTTTTGGTTGGCTCATTGGATAATCAACCTCTTACTCGCTTTCAGACCCCCAATCGATTTCCCGCTCACTCTCGACGTTAGTGTTGACTGGCGCGTGCTGCTCTTTTCGCTCGGAATATCCCTGGTCGCCGGTGCAGCGTTTGGTCTAGCGCCCGCGCTACAGGCAACGCGACCAGTGCTCACCTCCGCTTTGAAAGACACGACCGCGCAGGCCGGCTATTCCCGCTCACGCTTGCGTAGCGGACTGGTAGTCGCGCAACTCGCCTTGTCGTTGATGATCTTGATTGGCGCGGGATTGATGGTGCGCGCGCTTCAACAATTACGAACCATGAATCCAGGATTCGACTCGTCGAATGCCTTGACGGTGTCGTTCGACCTGGGTCTGCAGGGCTACGATCAAGCTAAGGGCCAACAGTTTTATCGCCAGGTCGTCGAACGCGTCGAGTCGCTGTCGGGAGTGAAGTCCGCCGCGCTGACTACCAATATTCCTCTCGGTCTCAATTATTCGAGCAACAACATTTACGTAGAAGGCCAGCCGCTGGAACGAGGCACGAACTTGCCTGTGGCCATGGTCGCGTCGATTGGTCCCAGGTATTTCGAGACCATGGGAACGACACTTTTGCACGGACGCGAGTTTACTGATCAGGATCGGCAAGACACTGAGAAGGTCGCGATTGTAAATGAGACTTTTGTGCGACGCCTTATTCCCGACGCGGCATCAGGTGAATCAGCCCTTGGCCGGCGCGTCAGTTTCAAAGGCGGTCAGGGTCCTTTTGTGCGGATTGTGGGCGTCGCCAGGGACGGCAAGTACTTCAATATTTCAGAAGAGCCCCGATCGTTTATTTGGTCCCCGCTTAGCCAGAACTACTACAACAGCGTCAGCCTGGTGGTTCGCACGTCGG
>JALYJX010000607.1 GCA_030775065.1 Gemmatimonadota bacterium
AGCCCGAAGGCCGTGAACACGCCGGCAAAAACCACAAACCAGACCAGCGTGAGACCTTCCTCCACGAGATTCATGCCCCCAAAGAAGTAGCGCAGCACGAAGAACGGAAGCAGCGCCGCGACCCACAACAGGGCCTGCGCCATCAACGAGGACCATTTGGCGAATACGATCCGCCAGGCGGTAAGGGGAGTGAGTTGCAGCAGGTCGAGGGTTTGCGCTTCGCGCTCCGAACGAATCGTGCTGAGGGCGCGCAGCGGTGTGATGATCAGCAGCGGCACCAGCAGTGCGCTCCAGAAGCAGACCGTCACGCCGGAGCGCGCTTCGGAAACGTTGTCGATCGACAACGCCCACACCGCGACCAGCGCCAGCAGCGCGGGCAGGATGGTGAACGGCAGCACGAACATGCCGGAGCGCAAACCCTGCCGCAGTTCCTTGATCAGGACCGGGCCGAGTCGCTCGGGAAACTCCGAGACGGCGGCGATGGCGGCGTCGAGTGGGTGCGCGGGTGTGGATGGGGAAATCATACGCGTTCGAAAGCGGCGCGGAGCGCCGGGGGTAGGGCGGCCACTCCGTTGGCCGCCGTGGCGGGGAACGGAGTCCGCGCCCTACCACCCAAAATTGTCCGAAGCTCAGTGAATGCGAACCCGCTCCCGCACCGCCTAAAGGCCAATGCCGTTAGGGGAAGAAAGGGCTGTACTTTTAAACTACTGTCTGGCATAGGCTTGGGATGGCAATCCTTCCCGATCTTTCTACGATGGGCACAGCAGGGTTTCTCGGTGTCATGGAAAATATGATACCGGGTGCAACTTTGGATGCGCTCTGCGTGCAGTTCACCTCGCAGGTGGAGCGCAAGCGCAAGCTCTCGGCGGCGCAGCTGGTGAGCGCTCTGGTCTTCCATCAACTGCAACCGGCGGGCACGCTGGGCACCCATGCGCGCCAACTGCACGGTCCGGCCATGAGTGAGCCCGCGCATGCCGAGCGGCGCCAGGGCATGCCGCTGGGTTTGTTCGAGGCGGTGATGAGCGCAGCCTTGCAGCCGCTGGCCGAGGCGACACGTCATCCCCAGAGTTTTTATGCGGGGCGGCGCCTGGTGGGCGTGGATGGCACGCAGTTCAGCGTGAGCAATACGCCGGCGATCGCCGGGCGTTTGTCCAAGGCGCTGACCCGACGGCTGCGAGCCGCGTTCGCCAAGGTGCGCCTGGTAACGCTCGTGGAGTTGGGCCTGCACAATCCACTGGCGGCCGCCGTGGGCCTGGGGAGCACCGGCGAGCAGACGCTGGCGGCGGGGGTGTGGGCCCACGTACCCGAAAATGCGCTCGTGCTGATGGATCGGTTGTTTGGTTTGCCGCTGACGTTGTGGCAGGCGCAGCAGGCGTGGGCCGGGCGCGACATCGCGGTGCTCGCGCGGGTGAAGGCCAACGTGAAGGTCCAAGTGCTCACGCAGCTCGCTGATGGCAGTGCGATCGTGGAGGTGCCGGTGGTGAACGCGCGACGGCCACGTGTGGATACGCTGCGGGTGCGTGAGATCCACGCCAGCGGCGTCACCACCGCGGGGCGCCCTTTTCACCTGCGCTTGTGGACCACGCTGCTCGATGCGCAGGCGCATCCGGCCGAAACGCTGGCGCGCCTCTACCGCCAGCGCTGGGAGCACGAAACCTACTATCATCTGCTCAAGCTCGACATACGCGGCAGCGACATCCTCGCCAGTCACACGGTCGAAACCGCGTTGCAGGAAATGGCCGCGCTGGTGCTCGCCACCGCCGTGATCGCGCGCGTGCGCGTGGCCGCCGGCCTGGTGTTGGATGCACCACCCACGCGCGTGAGTTTCCTCAAGGTGCTGCTGCCCACGCTGCAACTGTGGCGCATGTTCGCGTGGTCCGTCGGCATCCTCACCCCCGAGCAGCAACGACAGCTCGTCGCGGTCTATCTGGAGGAAATCCGCGCCACGGCCCTGCTGCCCGCCCGCCGCGCCCGCTCCTGTCCGCGCGCCGTGCGCCAGGTCATGTCCTCCTGGCCACGCAAAATCCACCAACCCTGCTTCCAGGGCCGCGCCACCGTTTTCGTCACTCGCTTCCCCTAACGGCATTGGCCTTTAGGCGGTGTCTTTTCCGCGCACGTTCTGGCC
>JALYJX010000608.1 GCA_030775065.1 Gemmatimonadota bacterium
CGACGGCATCGTGGATTATCCGCATGTCTACGTGCTGGATGCGAATGGCGATCCGGTCGTGAACGGCGACGTGGTGACCGCGTTACCCGAGTACCGGAGGGTAAAGGATGCCGACGACGTCGAGATCACCTACGGCCGCTTTTCGGCACTGTTCGCGCCGAACGACGTCTGGAGCGCGCAACTGTCGTACCAGCGCCAGGAAGACGAAGTGGGTGGCCGGCGCCAGGTCACAAGTGGCGACGACCTGGTCAATGGAGGCCAGTACGGCGAATACGAATTTGGCGCGATACAACTCGAGCCTTCCGACCGCGAGGTCGAGCTGGCGGCGCTCGAGGTCGAAGTGGACCTCGGCTTCGCGACGCTGACCTCCAGCACCTCGCATTACGACCACACCGGCACCGGCATCAGCGACAATTCGGGCGTCTATGCACGCAATGGCTGGTTTGCTTTCTATGGCAGTTCGCCACGGCCGATCGCGCAGGCAGAGCGCTTCTACGACGACTCGGCTCTGACCCAGGAATTCCGGCTCGTTTCAAACGGCGATCAACGCGTGAACTGGACGTTTGGCCTGTTCTACATGGACCAGGACTATGACCTCGGCCAGAACAGCTTCCTGGTCGGCTACATCCCGTACCTCGACGCCCTCAACTGGTACGGCATCGCGCCCTATTCGACTACCCAGGACTTCCTGTTCCGTCGCAGCCAGAAGTACGAGGAAAAAGCGATCTTCGGCGAAGTGACTTTCGACCTGCAGGACAGCCTGCACCTGACGGTCGGCGGCCGTTATTTCGACAACGAGGTCGACGTCGATGCTCTCGTCGACGTGCCGATATACGCGGTTTTCGGGCCGCCCGGATCCGCCTCGGAAACGATTTCGGACGACGATTTCCTCGCCAAGGTCAACCTCGCGTGGGACGTCAGCGAGGACTCGATGCTCTACCTGACCTACGCGCAGGGCTATCGGCACGCCGGAGCGAATGCGGTCCCCACTACCGGCAAGTATGCCGAGAATCCGGACTTCTTCACTTTCGATTCCGATTCGGTCGACAACTACGAGATCGGCTACAAGGGCTCGAACGACCAGCTCAACTGGACCGTTTCGTTCTATTACAATGACTGGGACAAGCCGCAGCTCAACACTGCAACCTCGAACTGGGGTTTCTTCGCGGCGATCAACGGCGAGTCGGCAAAGACACAGGGCATCGAGATCGAGCTGTCCGGCCGGCTCGGCGACAGCTTCAGCTACAACCTCGGTTACACGTATGCCGACAGCGAGTTGACCGACGATGTCTTTCAGCCTGCGGGTAATTTCTACGGCGGGCCGCTGTTCATCGACCGCGTTGGTGCCGACGGCGACCGCCTGCCGGGTTCGGCCGAGCATGTCTTCACGGTCTCGCTGCGCCACGACATGACGTTCAGCAACGACGTCGAACTCACCACGGTACTTTCCGGCTACTACCAGTCCGAAGTGAGCAACAGCCTGGGCGACGATGTCTGCCTGACGAGTTTCAATGCAATCGGCAATTGCGTCGACAGTCCCAACCCGGTTTCGGCCAACTATGCCCCAACATCCGTGTTCAGCAGGAGCTTTGCGGAAATCGACGGCTTCGACCTGTGGAACCTGAGCGTGACGGGGAGTAAGGACTCATGGTCAGCGTCCGTGTACGTCAAGAACCTCTTTAACGAAGGGGGCACGACCGGCGTGTTTCCGTTCCTGGTCGGCGGCCCTCAGACTGATGCGTCGCAGAACTACTTCGGCAACAATTCGCGCGATTACATCGCATTGCCCCGCACGGTCGGCTTGACGGTGGGCTACCGGTTCTGAGGCGGTGAGCGCCGTGGGCAGGCCGGGCGCAGCCCCGCCAATGCTCCCTGCTAGGATGAGCGGGCGGCGATCCGCACCCGCAGTCGAAGGCTTTCATCGCCCGCATATGCCAGGCCCAGTACCACCCGGCCGCGAGAAGGCCGCCGATTCGATCGTGCGTTGCATTGACGCCGGCGATCTCGCCCAGGGCCTCGCGCTGTGCCGTGAGCTCAACGCCCGCCATCCGGATTACGCGTACGGCTGGTATCTCGCCAGCTTCCTGATGAAGAAGGCGCGACGTCTCACCGACGCGCTGAAAGC
>JALYJX010000609.1 GCA_030775065.1 Gemmatimonadota bacterium
ACATGAACGCCTCCCGCGCAGATGTACTCCGTTTCGCGCTGAGGCGTTTCACCGCAGTCCGCGGGCTGATAAGGTTGTGGCGGCAAAACGATAAGGATTCTATCCGAAGTGCTCCGCGTGAAGGCGTGACGGCACCGCGGAAGCAGGACTGGGAGCACTTCGGATAGAATCTTGTTGAACAAAACCGCTTGGCCCTGCGTGCCGGTCAGCGCGTTGCGGCTCTCCTTGGGGATTCAATCCGCTGCTCCTCCCTCCTCACCACGATTCTACGTCACCTCGTTTCTTCCCCGCAAGACTTCAACCGCGGATTCCCGGGCTCTTTTCGCATCAAACCGACTGCCCCCACGCCTCCTCTTGGCCACAATCCTTGCTGATGCGGCCTGGGCGCGCACCGCGGAACACGTCTTTCCGCACTCGCCCCGCCGTCTTCGTCCCTGCCCGCCTATGATGTGTCCGACGGCGCAGACCAGCACGAGGCGGCCAGGCCCTCCCGTGGCAATTCTCCCTGCCTCTCCAGACACTTGCCCCCACAACACGGACAGACCCGTTCCGAGACACACGATGCCTCCCGTACTCCCAATACCGATGACAACTGCCGCAGCACGCTCGCGGCCAGCAGCACGCGGCACAACGCCAGACGCTCCTCACGCTGGCGGTTGGACCACAGACCGCAGTGCCGCACTTTCACGAAGCCACGCGGCAAGACGTGCTGCACCCAGCGGCGCAGGAACTCCGTCGCCGCCAGGGTCATCTGCCGTTGCTGATGCGCGCCGCGATAGTCCTTGTAGCGAAACGTCAACTGGCCGCCGTCGAGTTCCAGCAGCCGGCTGTTGCTGATGGCGACCCGATGCGTGTAGCGGGCCAAATACTTCAGCACCTGCTCCGGGCCGCCAAACGGCTCCTTGGCATACACCACCCAATCCTTGCCGTACAACGGCGACGACCAGGCCGCCCACGACGCGGCATCCGGCCAGCCGTCCCAGCGCAACTTCCCTGCCTCGTACGCTTGACGCAGCAAGGCCAGGAACTTGCCTCGGTACTTCCGGCTCAGCACCCGCACGGGCAAAAAGAAGCCCGGAGGGCATGACAGCCAGCGCGGGCTGGCGTCCACAACGCCGCGCTCATTGCAGGAGAGCCCGCCGCCGGTCACGACGCAATGGACGTGCGGATGATGGTGCAGATTTTGGCCCCAGGTGTGCAGCACCATCAGCATGCCCGGCAGCGCTCCCAGATGTTTGGGATTGGCGGCCACCTCCGCCAGCGTCTCCCGGGCCGCCTGGAAGAGCAGGTTGTAGACCGTCACCGGGTTGGCCAGCGCCACTGCCGCCACCTCGGCCGGCAGGGTGAAGACGACGTGGAAATACTCTACCGGCAACAGATGGCAGGTTTGCTGCTCGAGCCAGCGTGCCCGCGTTGCACACTGGCAACGCGGGCAGTGGCGGTTGCGGCAGGAGTGGTAGACCGCATGCCGGTGGCCGCAGTCCGCACACTGCCAGAGTTGGCCGCCCAGCGCCGCCGTGCGGCAGGCGGCCACGTCGCGCAGGGCCTTGCGTTGCGTCTGGGTCAAGCTGCTGCCGTGCAGGGCCAGGAACTCGTCCTGATGCGCACGCATGATGTCGGCCAGTTGCAGGCCAAGCGTCTCCGTCATGGCCGAGGTGCCGGGGAGGAGGCCGCTTCGAGACGGTCCAGCGGTGAGGGCGTGCTGTGGATCTTCTCGGGACTGACATGCGTGTAGCGGGTTGTCGTCTTGAGATCCTTGTGCCCTAAAAGCCGCTGAATGGTCAGCAGGTCCGTCCCCCCTTCGAGCAGGTGGGTGGCGTAGCTGTGCCGCAGCGTATGCGGCGTGACGTGCTTGCTCAGGCCGGCAGCGGCGCAGGCACGCTGACAGGCCTTTTGCAAGGAGGCGGCGTGCAGGTGTCCCGCGGCGGTCTGTCCGGGAAAGAGCCAGCCGGCGGGCCGCTGCTGGCGCCACCAGCCGCGCAGTTCCTCCAGCAGGATGGGGGACAGCGGGACGCAGCGGTCCTTGTTGCCCTTGCCGGCGCGGACCCAGAGGAGCATCCGTGCCGAGTCGATGTCGGCGGCCTTGAGACGGATGACCTCGGAGACACGCAGGCCACAGGCAT
>JALYJX010000610.1 GCA_030775065.1 Gemmatimonadota bacterium
GAGCAGCACCTCGAATAGCACGCGGACAATTGAAGAGATTCAACGGCAAGTGCAAATCGTACTTGACGCGGGGCGCCGCTTCACAGAAAGCTGCGAGCGAATCAAATCAGATGCGAGCGGAGCGAGCTTCACTAGATCGCTTGTCTGCTTCAGCGTGCCTCTGAAAGTCAATGGATGAGAGACACAGCGTGATCCTCGCCCGTTGTTCGCGGGCGGTGATTCTGTCGTGCGCTAGCGAATCGGCTTCCCGCCGCCGCACCGTTTCTGTGTCGCTGATTCAAGAACGCTTCGCCCGCGGCGAAGTCGTCTTCAAGCGCCTCTTCGTCCGGTGAGGACACGAGCATCTGTTCGAAGGAGGTGGCCCATTCGTGTTACCGGGTGGATGGCTGAGCTGCGCTACGCCACCGCTCCCATTCGCTGAACCGGGCGCACCTCCGACCAGACTTCTTTTCCCCGACGGGCGAGCCACTCCTCGTAGCTCAGGCCGTCCTTCCACATCCAATAGATATAGCAGCACAGTTTTCGCGCCGCCGCCGTCGTCGCCTTAGGCTTTCCTTTCGCCCGCACGAGCCGACGATACTGATCGCCCACCGGACCCGGCGCCTGCTTCAACGTCTGCACGATCTCCACCAATATCCACTTGAGCCAGCGATTGCTGGCGTGGCCTACAGAGCCGTGATTGGTTTTTCCGCCTGAGCTGCGCGTCGTTGGGACCAGACCCGCGTACGCTGCCAACTGGTGGCTCGAGCGAAACCGCTCGATCGTGCCGATCTCGGCGACGAGAAAGAGCGCCCCAAAGAGGCCCACCCCAGGAATGGTGTGCAACGGTTCGATCATCGGATGATCGCGACGGAGTCGCTTGACCTCTTCGTCGAGCTGACCGATCTCGGTGGTCATTACATCGTGCAGGCGCAGCAGTCGATCGACCTGGCTCCGGAGGACAGGCGAGAGGCTGATCGATGCCAACCACGCACGCCCGGCCCGGCCATAAAGATCCGAACGGGGAAAGAGCCAATTCTCTGCGGTCAGCCGGCCGTGAATGCGATTCTTGATCTTCGTGCGTTGTCGCACGAGGAAGGCTCGCCCGTGCAGCAGTTGCCGCCGCCGGCGCGTGTCCGCATCGGGAATCCAGATCGCCGGAAAGAGGTTGACTCGGACGAGCTCAGCCAGCTTTCGCGCGTCGATCGGATCGGTCTTCGAGCGCGTCTGCCAGATCAGCTTCACTTGGCGCGCGTCGGCGACGCGGACGACGTGTCCGAGCGCCTCGAGCCGATCGTGCAGCCACTGCCAGTAGAGCGTCGCTTCCATCGCAACAGTCACCGGCCCGGCGAGCACCGCGAGGAAATCGCCCAGCGTGTCAAGCGAGACGGGCATCCGCCGCACCTCGCCAACGACACCGCCTGTGCAGTCCAGAGCACACGCGGTGATATAGCGCTTATGCAAATCCAGTCCGACGAAAGTCATCCCAGCCTCCCGAGAGTGATTCGGTGAAGCTGTGCCTCCCTCTCACTCGCCGCGACTCACTGCGGTATGAATGACTTTCAACTTCATATAGTCGTATTAGGCATCCAGCTAGGCAAGATTAGCGGACGCCAATAGATGCGTGGGTAAGACGAATAATGCTGACATCGTCAGACTTCCTTTTCGTTTCAATTGGGCTAAGGTAAAAGACATATCGATGTTTTGCCGGTATCGCGCGGACCTTCTCTAGGTCCTTCCTTAGCTTATCATTCGAGTCTGGATGCGTTGCTGCAAAGGTCTCGGCAGCGACCTCACCATCTGCCGACACGATATCCGGACCCGATGCAGTCCCGAGATTGAGATGATAGGGTGTGTGCTCTGGATGATGCTCGAGGAGCCACTTAGCACCTTCAATGCTCGCCAAATATGTGAAGGATTGATTCAGCTGCTCGACAAAGTTGAGTGCCCGGTTGAGATCGAGAGGATCGCATCCAGCCTGATCAAATTTGAGCCGCGCTAGCGCGGAAAGGTCGCTGGCTTCTTGCAATTGACGAGAAAGAGTTTCCGCGGTCGCTGCAGCCGACGCGGCAATGTTTTTCTCGAGCTGACTCAGTTCGTCGACGGTCGTTATCGTCTTGCGTTTCACAGAGCTGTATGTGGA
>JALYJX010000611.1 GCA_030775065.1 Gemmatimonadota bacterium
GTTTCAGGCTTGGCGAATTCGTAACTGAGGAACCCTATCTTAAGGCACGCATTGAACTTGCACCTGAGGTGGTGGAGGCAGGCCTTGAAATGGACGCGCTGGCTCGTAACGCACGCGATCAATTTCAACAGATCACCCAGATGATTCCCTCCTTCCCGGAGGAGTTGGCAAGTTCAATTACTTCAGTGGAGGACCCGCTACAAACGGCGTATACGATCGCAAATTTTCAGCGCATGGATATCAAGGATTCACAGGAGATCCTTGAGCTTGATGCTGTTGCCGAGAAACTTAAGAAGTTGATAGGCCTGCTCGTCCGTGAGGCAGAGGTTTTGCAGTTGGGGCAAAAGATCCAAAACGAAGCGCGTGGCGAGATCGAGAAAGTTCAACGTGAATATTTTCTGCGCGAGCAGATGAAAGCCATCCAGAAAGAATTAGGTGAACGGGACGAGCAGGCCGTAGAGACGGAGGATTTTCGCAAGAAGATCGAAGAGGCGAAGATGCCCGAGGAGGCTGAGAAGCAGGCCACACGTGAGTTGGAGCGGCTGTCGCGTTTGCCAACAGCCGCAGCGGAATATGGCGTTATCCGTACCTATTTGGATTGGCTGGTTTCAATACCGTGGTCCAAATCTACGGCGGATAATCTTGAAATTGCGCACGCCCGCAAGATCCTGGATCAGGACCATTTTGGGTTGCAGGATGTCAAGGAACGTATTTTGGAGTTTCTTGCGATCCGCAAATTGCGCCTGGACCGTAAGGATGAAACCAGGGCACCTTCTGAGGATAAGATACGGCGCGAGCGCGAGGGAGTGATCCTTTGCTTTGTAGGCCCGCCCGGGGTCGGCAAAACCTCACTGGGGCAATCGATCGCGCATGCCATGGGGCGGAAGTTCGTGCGCGCCTCCCTGGGCGGAGTCCGCGACGAAGCGGAGATCCGCGGCCATCGGCGCACGTATATTGGCTCCATGCCGGGGCGTATCCTGCAATCATTAAGGCGCATCGAGTCGAAGAACCCGGTCTTTATGCTGGATGAAATCGACAAGCTCACTTTCGACTTTCATGGTGACCCCGCGTCTGCGCTGCTTGAAGTGCTGGATCCGGAACAGAATAGCGAGTTCCGTGACAATTATCTGGAGGTTGCCTACGATCTTTCGCAGGTCTTCTTTGTGACAACCGCCAATACGCTCGAGACCATTCCTGGGCCCCTGCGCGACCGTATGGAGATCATTTATCTTTCAGGTTATACAGAAAATGAAAAGATCGCGATCGCCAAAGGCTATCTAATTCCGCGTCAGATCCGCGAGAACAGTCTGCGCGAAGGCGAAATTACTTTTACAGACGATGCCTTGAAGAAGCTTATCCGCGAATATACGCGCGAAGCAGGTGTCCGCAATTTGGAACGCAAGATCGGCGCGGTCTGTCGGAAGGTGGGGACGCGCATCGCCGAAGGCAAACTGAAGAAAACAAAGATCACGCCAGAGCTGGTTGAGGAACATCTGGATCACCCGATCTTCCAGAGCACGGAGGAACTTAGCCAGCGCATGTCAATCCCTGGCGTCGTACCGGGCCTGGCCTGGACACCCTACGGCGGCGACGTGTTATTCGTGGAAGCGACCAGCATGCCGGGCAGCAAAGGCTTTCAGGTCACAGGGTCGGTTGGGAACGTGATGAACGAATCGGCACGCGCCGCATTATCCTATGTTCGTTCACGTGCCGAGAAGCTCAGCATCGACTCGGAATTCTTCAACCAGTCTGATTTTCATTTACATATTCCAGCAGGCGCACAGCCAAAAGATGGTCCGTCTGCCGGCGTCACCATGGCTACCGCGATTGTGTCACTTGTGTCGGGGCGCAGGGTTAAGCCTCAGGTTGGGATGACCGGCGAGATCACGCTTAGAGGCCAGGTGCTGCCGGTTGGCGGCCTCAAGGAGAAGTCGCTGGCGGCGCAGCGGGCCGGGATCAAGCGCGTGATCGTGCCGGCGCGAAACGAGGGCGAGATCCTCGAGATCCCCGAGCACGAGCGCGGCGAGCTCGAGTTCGTCTACGTCGAAGAGGTGGGCAAGGCGCTCGAGGTGGCGCTCGCGAAGTCCTGACGCGTCGCTTCGTGAAAACTCGCTACGTG
>JALYJX010000612.1 GCA_030775065.1 Gemmatimonadota bacterium
CTCGTACGCGGCGTCGTAGCGCCCGGGGCCGTACGAGCGGCTGACCTTCACCTCGATCTCCTTCTCGAAGAACGGCCGGCGCTCGAGGTTTATCGGGACATCGCCGACCACGATGACGCGCGCGCGAAGCCGCGCGGCTTCGGCGGCGAGTCGGATGGGAGCGTCGGACTTCGAGGCGGCGCAGATCAGTACCGCATCAACGCCGGATCCGCCGGTGATTGCGCGAATCCGGGGAAGCAGGTCCTTGGCTCTCGTCGACACGACGTGAGCACCCAGGCGCTCCGCGAGCGCCGCTTTCTCCGGATCGGGGTCGTAGCCGACGACCGTCGCACCGGCCGCGCGCGCGAGCTGCGCGGTGATCTGTCCGACCAGTCCGAGGCCCAGCACAAGGGCGGAGTCGCCGAGACTCAGCGAGCCGAGCCGAAGCCCGTGGAGGGCAATCGCGCCGATCGCGACGAAGGCCGCCGATTCGTCGGGCACTCCGTCGGGAACGGGCGTCGCAAGGTTGCGGGGCACGTAGTCTATCTCGGCGTGGTTGGCGAAGCCGAGGCCGGCGCACGCAACGCGATCCCCAACGCGGAACTCCGGCGTTTCCGCTCCGGCGGAGAGAACCCGGCCGGCGCAGGAGTACCCGAGAGGAATCGGGGAGCTCAGAAGATTCCTGACGACGTTGTATGTGCTCCGGACGCCTTCCTGCCGCGCGCGATTCATGATTTTTCGAACGAGGTCGGGCCGGTCCCTCGCTTTGCCCAGCGGGCCCTTGCGGGCGAGAGCGATGACCGATCGCTCGGTTCCCAGACTGATCACCGAACGTGTGACCTGCACCAGGATTCCCCCTGGCTGGAGGTTTGGCGGGGGGACGTCGGCAAGAGTGAGCTCGCCCGATTTCATGTCCTGAAGGACGGCTTTCACGAGCCCGCCTCATCGCGTGCGGAGATCGAAGCGAGCACGCTCGATGTATTCGTAACGACGCAACGTCGCGACACTTCTTCCAGGATTCTCTCGAGCCGTCTGAGCTTCGTATCCGAGGACATGACCGACAAAGTGTAGAGCCTGCTGCCCAACCCGGACAACGATGCACCCCCGAGAGGGTCCGACAGGTCGGTCAGATGCAGAAGGAGAACGAACGTCGCGTCGTGCCGCGACAGAAAGCGCTGGAGGCCGAGGCGAAAATATTGCAGCCCCAGCAGCAGAGTGTACGAGGGGTGAAAGGGCAGCGGCAAGCCCGCGTAGCCGGGAAGCGGCATCTCGACGAGGGCACGATCCGGAAATGGGCGATAGGGGGCCGCTGTGCGAGCGCAGCTCCCCCCGGCGGGCCGTCGCGTTCCGATGAACATCGACGAGTCGTATCTGTATCCTGCCTCGGCCACCAGCGACAGCGTCGTTTCGTCGAGTACGTATCCCGGAGCCCGGAACCCGAGAACCTCGGCTCCCGCGGCAGCCTCGATTTCGCGCTTGCTGTCGACGACCTCGCGCACCCGGTCGGGGCCGGCGAGATCAGTGAGATGACGATGGGTACTGGAGTGTGAAGCGAGCTCGTGCCCCCGATCCCGTGCCTCGAGTATCAGACTCCGCTTCGCATCGTCGCGCAGGTCTTCGGCGATGACGAAAAGCGTCGCACGAATTCGCCACTTCTCGAGCAGATCGAAGAGCCGTCGGATTCCGCTCCGGAACAGAGCGTCATCTATCGCCGGGTATTGCCATCCATGAGCCCGGTAGATGTGCCGCGCTCCGTCCAGATCAACGTGAATGACTGCCGCGGGGCGGGCGTCACGCGATCCGGCGTGCGCCGGCGCATTCGCGCTGGCCGTGCTCATTCTTCGCTCAGCAGAACCAGCGACTGAGCACGCCGCCTAATTTTGCCGTGATTCCGAGTGGCAGGTGGCGCCATGCACGACGCTCGAGGCCCGACGAATCGAAATATTTCTGGAGATCGGGCGCCCGGCGTCGAACAGCGAGAGAGTAGCGCACGCCAACTGCGCTCTCTGAGCTCCATCTACTCTTGAAGTCGATCAGCCCTGTCTGAGACTTTCCCGAGCCGCCCCAACTGATGGTGTGCGCGCCGAGCCGGAGCCCCAGATCGATCGCGGCCGCGAAGAGTGCGGGGTATGCCCTTAG
>JALYJX010000613.1 GCA_030775065.1 Gemmatimonadota bacterium
CGCTTGTGGTCAGGGACTTGGACGCCAATGAGATCCTCTTTTGGCTGCCTCAGGATGACTTTACGGATTTGGGGATGCCTGCGCTTGAGTCGAGCGGAATCACAGAACCCATGAAGTGAGAAGCCGCAGTTCCGGCATTGTTGTGCCGGCCGCCCAACGATCGTTGCAGCCGACGAAGGAGCGAAGGATGGCGCGGACTTCGCCCGCGCCCTTATTTGATTCCTTCGCAGCTGAACTCGGTCGTTGAGGCTGTAGAAAAACCCGGATTCGACACGGATTGGGTCTCGGGAGACCGCTAGTTAGGCAGCGCGGGTCCCGGCCGGTCATGCGATCCGTCCCGTTGGGCCGGAGGCCAGCGAACGACGGCCCGCCGATGCCGCGTTAGGCTTCGTTACGCTGCATACCCATGATGCGCCAACTTCTCGATGTTGTGCACCAGGCAGAAGAGCTTCCACTGCCCATCCACCTTGGTGCGGCCCCGCAGGGTGAACCGGGCGAGCCCCTTGTTGTAGCAGAGATTCGCGAACACCGGTTCGACCGTCCCGAACCGTTCGTTGTAGCGCGCGCGCCCCTCCGGCGAGTCGATCCGCGCCTTCATGCGCGCCGTGTGCGGGTGCGTCGGCGCGGCCGTCGCGGTCTTGCCATGGAAGAAGGCGACCTGGCGCACTTGGGTCGCCTCCGGCGTGCGCAAGCACCGCGCCCGCACGGGACACGGCACGCAGTCGCGCTTCGCGCCCCGGAACCGATCGCCGATATGCCCCTTCGTGACGAGCGCGCGGCCCGTGCGGTAAAGCGACTTCCCCGCCGGGCACACGCACGTCCGCGCCACGGGGTCATACGTGAAGTCGCGCGGCTGATAGAGCGGGAGCGCCCGCGACGCGGGGGACTTGTCGTGCAGCGGATTCGGCTTCTCCCGATGCCGATCCTGCGTCGCAAAGCGCTCGTCCCGACGTCGCATGTCGCCATCCGCGATGAGCGCGTCCACCGGCATCGCCGCGAGCTGCGCGAGATTCCCCTCGCTATGATAGCCCGCATCGGCCGTCACCACCGAGTGCGGCGCGAGCACCCGGTCCATCGCGGTCACCATGGGCATCAGCACCTCCTGCTCCGCACCCGTCCCATGCGCCTGCGCTTCCACGATGATCTGATGCGCTCCGTCGACGGCCGCCACGCCAGTGTAGCCCTGGATCACCCCTTTGCCCGTGGCCATCTTCGCGCTCTCGTTGTCGGTGCGATTGCTCTGGCGCACTCCACCCTTCGGCCCGCGGCGGTCCTCCGCGTGCGCCGCGAGCCAGGCACGGAGTTGCTCGGCATCCCGCTCCAGGCGCTCGATCCGTTTGGCCGCTTTCGCCGCGAGCGGCGACTCGACGGGGAGGGCATCGGCGGCGCGATGGCGCTCGACGAGGGTGCGTGCGGTGGCTTCGAGTTTCGTCGCCTGCCGTTCGAAGTCCGCCCGCGTGCCGCTCCGCCCCTTGGCCGCGTTGCTCGGCAGCTTCACGCCGTCGATCGCGAACATCTCGCGACTGATGAGCCCCTGGGCATCGCAGACCGCGACCACCGCCGCGAACACACGCGCAATATCCTCGCCCAACGTGCTCACGAAGTGCGCGATCGTGGTGAAGTGCGGTGCCGTATCACCGCATAACGCGATGAATGTGACGTGCTCGCGGCAGAGCTGTTCGATCCCGCGACTGCTCACGACACCATGGGCGTAGCCGACGAGCACGACCTGGAGCAGCATCGCGGGCGGGTACGCCGGCGCTCCTGTGGTATCATTGCGGAAGCGGGCGTCGAAGGCGGAGAGATCGATGGTGTGCTCGAGCAGGTGATGCACCGCATGCTCGAACGTGCCGGGCAACAGTTGCCGCGCGAGATCGACGGGGAGGAAACGCGGCGCGGTGTCGATATACTTGTAGCGGGCCATGAGCGGGCGAGGGACGCGAGGGACCAGACTGCGCTCGGCCGACAGTGCGACGTCCCTTCGACCCGCGATGGCCGCGAGAGTTCCGCGACGTTATGATCGACACCGGTTTTTCTACAGCTTCGTTAGGCCGACCTCTGGTCTTTAGAGCGCACGCCTAAAAAGGGTGGGGTCGTAGTTCGACTCTAGCCACGCC
>JALYJX010000614.1:0-1354 GCA_030775065.1 Gemmatimonadota bacterium
TCTACGGGCTGTTCCGGCGCAGGTTTCTGGAAGGTTTCGTAATCGAGCCGGTGCAATCATGCGACAAGGTGCTGCTCAGCCACGCCCTGTTTTTCGGAACACTGACATACGAGTTCAGCGCCTCTTATTCGCGCCGTTTTATCGGCAACCGATCGAGCAGCCAGGGTGAAAGAATACTCGGCACCGGGTCGAATGAAGGAATGGATGACAGGAGCCTCGTCGAATACTTCGCTTCTGATCTCGAGTCGTGCTTCGGTACACTCGACGCCCGACTGCGGGAGAACTGGCGCAAGAAGTTGATTCTGGCCGCCATCAAGGCACGATACCTTCGCAGGAAGCGCGGCATCAGGTCGCTGGCGAAACTCCAGGTCCAGCCCGCACGAACCCTGCGAGGCTGGGTACAGAGCCGCAAGGGACGATTCCGCTCAGGTTAAACCGGCACTACTGGTAACATTTCACAATGAAGGCAGTCATCCTCGCGGGCGGGCTTGGAACGCGAATCAGCGAAGAATCCCACCTCCGACCGAAGCCCATGATCGAGATCGGCGGGAAGCCGGTGCTGTGGCACATCATGAAACTCTATTCCGCCCACGGGGTGGACGAGTTCGTCATTTGCTGCGGCTACAAGGGCTACATCATCAAGGAATATTTCGCGAATTATTTTCTTCACATGTCCGATGTCACGTTCGACATGTCCGTCAACCAGATGAAGGTTCACCAGCAAAAAGCCGAACCGTGGAAGGTTACGCTCGTAGATACCGGCGACGGGACGCAAACCGGCGGCCGCCTCGGGCGAGTGGCGGACTACGTCCGGGATGACGACGCATTTTGCTTTACCTATGGCGACGGCCTCTCGGACATCAACATTGCCGAGCAGATCGCTTTTCACCGTCAACATGGCAAGTGGGCAACCGTTACCGCGGTGCAGCCCCCGGGTCGCTATGGCGCGCTGGTGATGTCCGGCGAACGAGTCGAGGGCTTCCTGGAAAAACCGCGAGGAGATGGCGGTCACATCAATGGCGGGTTCTTCGTGCTGTCGCCCCAATGCCTCGGATTGATCGATGGAGACCATACGAGCTGGGAAGCCTCGGTGCTGACGCAGCTCGCCGCACGTGGTGAATTGATGTCCTGGAAGCACGACGGTTTCTGGCACCCGATGGATACGCTGCGCGACAAGGTGCTGCTCGAGGACTTGTGGCAATCGGGCCGGGCACCGTGGAAATCATGGCCTTGAATCGACGATTCTGGCGCGGCAAGTCCGTTTTCGTCACGGGCCACACTGGATTCAAGGGCGGGTGGCTGTCGCTCTGGCTCAGTGACATGGGAGCCGACGTGCACGGTTATGCGCTCGCAC
>JALYJX010000614.1:1364-2114 GCA_030775065.1 Gemmatimonadota bacterium
CACAGTGCCGAGTTTCTTTGCGGCCTGCGATCTCGGCCATCGACTGGCTTCGAGCACGCTGGCAGACGTGCGCGACGACAATGCGCTGCTTGTTGCCATGCGCCGGGCAGATCCCGAGGTCGTCATTCATCTTGCGGCCCAGCCGCTGGTTCGATACTCCTATGAGGCACCGGTCGAGACCTTTTCTGTCAATGTGCTGGGTGTGGTGAATCTGCTGGAAGCGGTACGCCACGTGCCCGCGGTCAAGGCGGTGATCAACGTCACGACGGACAAGTGCTACGAGAACCGGGATGGCGGACCGCCCTACCGCGAGGACGAGCCGCTGGGCGGCCATGACCCCTACTCCAGCAGCAAGGCCTGCTCGGAACTCGTCACCGCTTCCTATCGTCGTTCCTGGCTCGCCCAGCGAGGTGTTCAGGTGGCCAGCGCGCGCGCCGGCAATGTGATTGGCGGAGGCGACTGGGCCGGCGACCGCCTGATTCCGGATTTCCTCCGCACACTGGATTCCGGTTTGCCCCTGACCGTGCGCTCTCCCGGCGCTACCCGACCGTGGCAGCACGTGCTCGAGCCGTTATCGGGCTATCTGGCGCTCGCTGAATCCCTGGCCTCCAGTAACGAGTCTTTCGCCGAGGCGTGGAATTTCGGCCCGGAACAGTCCGATGCTCGACCGGTGGAATGGATCGTGGAACGCCTGTGTACTCGCGTTCCCGGTGCAACCTGGTGCCTGGACGGGAATCCGCACCCTCATGA
>JALYJX010000615.1 GCA_030775065.1 Gemmatimonadota bacterium
CTTCGGGCCCACGCCGGAGTCGAGAGTGGATCCGAGCAGGCCGAGGACCACGACGGGCTTGGGGGCGCGTGGGCGCGCCTTGGCCCGTGGGTGGCGACGGCGAGATGTATTCACGTTGCGTCTCTCCATACCTCGTTCTCGATCTCGAGCATCTCGTCGTCACCACTACTGTTCTGGTGCCGCTGATCTACGTGTACTGCCAACGAGAGATAAGTCAGGGCCGCCCTTGCCTTTCGCAACATTCTCATTGCCTTAGCGTTCAGTTCTGCGTACGAAATATCAAAACACAATTCATCAGGAGGGGCAACTCCGCTATCTATCTCATGCGCAGACTGGAGAGTTTGAACAAAACGATGTTCCAGTGCATTGCGCAGCGCGCCAAGTTGTCGAGCGTCGGGCTCAAGGCTCTCATGAAAGACACCTTTCTCGTCCAGATCTTTTGCCACCCAGAACAAGCCCCGGAGCGGAAGGTTCTTTCGATGAGAGAGTTCCGGCCTTACACCTTTCTCCGGGAGACACTTGTTGTGCCAAATCGTCCTGAAATACACTCTGTTCGCGTTGACGCTCAGTTGGAAGTAAGAGTTGATGAACAGTGCTATCTTGTCCAATATGGAGTAGGATAGCCGAAAGGCCACTTTTGTCTGTTCAATGGCGAGGCCATATCGAACATTGCGAAGTGGATTGGAAAACTGGACATGCTTATCGCTATAGTGCGATGGGTGTTTCGAGTAAGCCTTGAAGAGGAATACGCGGGCTGCGATGAACTCTTGCTTCATTGCATTGAATAGCCCAACCCATTTTGCGAAGTCAGCCAATGTGCCACGCATTGTGGGGAGGTTTAGTATATCGTGCGCGGCGACGCTTTCTCGAAGGATGTCATTGATGGGGTTCAGGAATAGTCGTTCGTTCAAGCACCATTCTCGGTACGTCCGCTCTTTCTTCGTCTTTCCCATGGAGTGCTCTCGAAGTTTGAACTTCGTGCCAAAATAGCCGGCGGGAGCCAAGCTCTTAAGCCAGTCCAGTGTCGAGTGCAGGCTACTCTTAACTGCGTGAGATTCAAGAGGTAGAGAAAGCGCCTTCGTTAGATGGCTATGTGCAAAACGTGCATATATCTGTTGATGACCTTGGTCATATAGGTACGAGATATAGAAAACCAGGTGATGAGCCATGTTGCCCATGGCCATGGCGAATTTAGAATTCAGATCCAGAGCTTGGCTCCAGCATTCGATAGCTTCAGTCGCTCTCCCTACGGTACTCAATGCGCCCGCCAGGTTTGTGTAAATTTGGCACTTCCTGTTACGCGAAAGATGTTCGTAACCAGGCGATGTCTTGGCGGACCGAAGAGCAATGACCTGCTGCTCCAACTCTGGAACCTCCCAGTCCCACTCCGATTCGGCTTTCGAAGCGTGACGTACTGACCGCAAGGCCGACCATGCGTTACTTTGAAAATAGTAGAGGAGAGCGTCATCAATGCCATCCGGTCTCTGATCTCGGAGCGTGATCGCTGCTTGAGTTGCTCGTTCAAGGGCTGGCTCAGAGTCGCCGTCGGTCCCAGCATCTATCAATAGACCGAGTAGCTGAATTCCTTCTGCAGGTGCAGTTCGCCCGAAGTCTATACCCATAAGATCGTCAAGTGTCAAAGCAGCACGCGGTGTAGGCTTGGACTTAGTCTTGGATTTCGACCTGGACCTGGTCTTGTTCCGGGGCTTCACCATTCGTACAGAATACCAAATGAAATGCCCCTCAGACGTTACGAACTCCGGACTTCTGAGTGCTCGCGCCCTGCGCAGCGCGCTGATCGCGCGGATTGCAGGCGTGCGGTTGGCTCACCCTCGCTTTCCCACCCTCTGGCCGGCCCGAGGTCATTTCCTCGATCGAATCTTGCTCCATCGTACAAAGACAGGAGACACTTAGACCAAATGACCAGATCGAGCAAGAAGGGGCGGAAAGAAAGGCGCGCAGTCAAGTCGAGTGGATCGCCCTTGAAAAGCCACAAGCTTGAGAAGAAACAGTTGGTACCTCCGATGATGCAGATGCCACTTCATAAGGCAGATTGGAGGCGGGATGCTATGCCCGATCTACTTTGGATTGCTGCGGTCTCCGATAGACTCG
>JALYJX010000616.1 GCA_030775065.1 Gemmatimonadota bacterium
GTGCTATACAGCATGGAAGCGATCGACCTCACCGGGGCACTGCTGCCAATCGTGAACCAGGACGGACCCAAGGAGCCGGGACCAGTCAGTAAGGCCGGGGGCAAGCCTTGAGACGGCTCCTGCCGGTCGGTTTGCCGGAGTGCGGCGGAAAACGCGGCTCTCAACCGCGAGAGCAACGCGCGTCACCTGGCAGCGCTCGGACTCACGGGAATGATCGCCCACCAGTTAGTCTTGGTTGGCAACCGGCAGTAACGTCTCTAGTTGAATCCGAGCTAGATCTCGCCGGTGCCACCACTCAAACGTTGGACGGAACAGACACTCATTAAGCATGGCCACTCCAAAACTCGCGGACGGCACGGTGCATGAGCTGCCAGCCGACTTCCGAAAAGCCATCGAGTCCAACGCCACGGCCAGGAGCCTATGGTCCGAGATCACCCCGCTGGCTCGAAATGAGTGGATCTGCTGGGTGACTTCAGCCAAGCAAGACGCCACCAGGAAGCGACGCATCGAGGTTGGCATTGATAAGATGCGGGAGGGCATGCGCAGGCCGTGCTGTTGGCCTGGATGCCCACACCGTTGAAGTGGGCCCCTGTTTACACATTGTGCCGGTGAACCAAACGCTCACAAGGCGCTAGAGCATTTTAAATAAAACCATAGCCGCAATGAGCAAGCCAATGAGTGGCGTCTTTCTGGGTGATCCGTGACAACGCATCTCCGATTGCCAGAAGAAGCGTGTCATTGGTGCGGGCCTCCGCCTTGCGGAGCAGCGCCTTGACCTTGCTCCACATCAGTTCGATCGGATTGAGATCCGGTGAGTAGGCGGGAAGGAATCTCACCGTCACCCCCGCTTGCTCCAACAGGCCAAGTGCCTCGCGATCCTTGTGGGCACTGAGATTGTCCATCACCAGAATGTCTCCCGGAGAGAGCATCGGCAGCAGGATCTCACTGATGTAACTGCGGAACACCTCTGCGTTGAGCGCTCCCTCAACGGTCATGCAGGCGGTGCGGCCGTCCTGCCGGACCGCGCCGATCATGGTCGTGGTCCGCCATCTGCCGCACGGGGCGGCGGCATGAAGACGCTTTCCGCGAGGAGAGCGGCCGCGCAAACGCGTCATGTTCGTTTTGGCCGCCGATTCGTCGAGGAAGACGAGGCGGGAAGGTTCGAATCCCCTTTGAATCTTGCGCCAGATGCGTCGGGCGCGGGCGACGTCGGGCCGGGATTGTTCCGCGGCGCGGAGTGTCTTTTTTTATATGTCAGCCCCATGTCGACCAACACGTAATGAATGGCCTGGATGGTGCATTTCAATCCGAGCCGGTCACGGATCTCCTCCAGGGTTAGATCGGGTTGTTTGGCCAGCAGGAGCCGCATCTCGCGGCGATGGCTGGCAAGGATGACAGGTTTCCGGCCGCTGCGATGATGCCGGGAAGCGATGTCGCCGGTGTGGCGGCGCTGCTGGAGGAGCTTTTTGACCATGCCCAGCGAAACCACGAACCGGTTGGCGACCTGTTCGCGGGTAACATCCCCCCGGTCATAGGCCTGGAGGATGCGCTGACGGAGATCGATTGAGATTGTTGCCATGACCTGAACATGGCTTAAAACCCGGTCGGCTACAACATTATTTAAAATGCTCTAGAAAAATGATTCAATTGAAAATTTGACAAGATGAGCGAGCCGAAGAGCTCGGCATGCCAAGAATTTACACCGTCGAGACGGATTCATTTCTCACTCAGATTGGGCGAAGATTGCCGCGAGCTCCTCCGGCTCCAGCGCGCGCCAATCCCCTTCTTCCAGATCATCCGGCATCTTCAGGCCGCCGATGGAAATCCGCTTCAAATCGAGCACGTGATTTCCGGCGGCGGCGAACATGCGGCGGACTTGGTGGTAGCGGCCCTCGTGCAAGGTGACCAACGCTTCCTTTTCACCTAACACTTCCAACTTGGCTGGGAGCAGCGGCCGGGTTTCGCTATTGAGAACCAAGGTTCCGGAAGCGAAAAGATCGCCCTCGTGACCTTCGAGCGGGCGATCAAGCTGGACCTGATAGACTTTCAGGCAATTGGACTTGGGATGGATGATCTTGTGCTGTTTTTTTAATTAGTCGGTCATCAGGAGG
>JALYJX010000617.1 GCA_030775065.1 Gemmatimonadota bacterium
GCGCCGGACTGGGCAAACTCGGCTTGGAAGAGAAACAAGTTAACCTGGTCACCACCGGCGGCACCTCGAACAGCTTCGCGACTCTGACGACCAATCAGGTCGCCAGCGCGGTATTGAGTCCGCCCTTCGACGAGAAAGCGGTTTCCCTGGGGTATAAGAAGTTTCTTTTCTTAGGCGACCTGGCCGATATTCCTTATGTCGGGCTGTTCACATCGCAAGCTGAAATCCGCGTTAACCGCGAGCGCATCCGCCGCACCATCGCCGCGGTCATGAACGCCATCGAATGGCAGAAGAGCAACCGCAGCGAAGCGGTCAAAATGATCGCGGCGCGCTACCAGATTAGCAGCGGCGAAGCCGAACGTTCCTACGACACCATGGTCGCGATCCTCTCCCCCGATGGCGCGATCAATATGAAGAAAGTCCGCGGCTACTTAAATCTCCTGCGCGAGGAACGGCCAGTAGCCGATGACCTCGACCCGGAAAAGCTGGTGGACTTTTCCATGCTGCCGGGTGCGCGCTAATCCGGCGCAAGCAGGACTTGCAATGGCCGCTTCAGCTTGCCAGCATTGATGCATATGGCGACGAAGCTATCGGTGCTCCTTTCGTTATTGCTCCTTTTGACTGGGCTCGGCAAAGTTTGGGATGCCGCCGACCAGCTCGAGGAAATCCTGGACGAAGCAAACAAAGCGCGCCAGGAACAAAAGGCCAAAGAGCTAAAAGCCAAGGAGCAGATCGAACAGCTCAAGCGCGACCAGCGCGCCAGCGAGATGCAGCAGCAACTCGACCAAATCAAACGGCAAAAGACCGATCCGGCGGATGGCCAAAAGCCTCAAGCGGGACAAATCCAACAACAACTCGATCAACAAAAGAATGACCAGCAACTGCAGCGTCTGCAAAACGACCAGCAACTTCGCCGCATCGAACAAGACAAAGACCCACTGCGCCAGCAGCAACAAATCAACGACCTGCAACGCCAACAACAAATCCGCTCATTGCAGGAACAGATCCAACGCAATCGGATGCAGCAGGATTTGGATCGCACTCGGCAGCAGCACAACAACCGCTAACCGCCCGGGCATGCAGGACAACTGTCGGTTTTCAGCCGAGGGCCTACAGTGACTCGATTGGTTATGCCGTAGTTCCTGCCTTTTTCATTTCATCCACCGGCCTCGGCGCAAATGCACGGGCCATACTTGATCGTCGACGCATCGTGGCGCGCTAGTCGAAGCAATTAAGGCGCGTTGACGCCGCGGCGCTGCATTGGCGCGCGACGTTTGACAGCGTCCGCGGTCTATAGCACAAATGCTGGCGATGGCCTTCGATCCCAACACTCAAGCAGCGATCTCCGACCAAGCGGCCGGCATCGCCGGCGCCGAAACTATCCCCACTTTCGGCAACTCAGCGGGACGCGATTTGCTCGGCAGAATCTTGCCGCCGCTGTTGGCCGTCAGCAGTGTCCTGGGAATCTGGTGGCTGCTTTATCTAATCTATCCGCGCCTGCTGCCGAGCCCGATGAACACGCTGAACGAAGCGCACCGGCTGCTCTCCGACGGCACGTTTTTCTTCCATATGTATCAAAGTCTGCGCCGGGTCTTCGTCGGCGCCACGGTGGCGATGATTTTTAGCGTCGCCGTCGGCATCTACATGGGCACGGTGCGCATGGGCGAGCATTTCTTTCAGCCGCTGGTCGTCTTGGGGCTGACCATCCCCGGCCTCATGTGGGCGCTCATCGCCGTCATGTTGTTCGGCATTAATGAATTCGCTTCCTATTTCGCCGTGGCGGTGACGACCTTACCCATGCTGGTGATCAACATCTGGGCCGGCGTGAAATCCCTCGACAAAGAATTGATGGACATGAGTCATGTGTTTCATTTCACCAAGTCGATGAAAATCACCCAAGTCATCCTGCCGCAGTTGGTGTCGAATATTTTCGCCGCCACCCGCTACGGTTTGGGGCTCGCCTGGAAGGTCGTGGTGGTCGTCGAAATGTTCGGCACCAGCAACGGCGTCGGCTATCAAGTCATGAAATCGTATCAGGTCTTCAACATGGAAGGCGTCATCGCTTGGACGCTTACCTTTGTTCTCGCCATGATCGTGATCGAAT
>JALYJX010000618.1 GCA_030775065.1 Gemmatimonadota bacterium
AAACAGAACGCCGCATCGATCCTGATGCGGCGTTCTGTTTCCTCCGCGTTCTCCGCGTTCTCTGTGGTAAAGTCTCTTCTCTTAGCTTCTTCGTCCGCCGAGTACTCTCAGAATTCCCAGGAATAGGTTGAGCAGATCGAGGTAGATCTGCACCGCGGCACCAACGTACTCATCGGGGCCGTAGACATTGCGGATGCGCCACGTATCGAAGACCAGGAGTCCGCTGAATACCAGCACAGTGATCCCCGCAAGCCACAGGTCCATCGCCGGATTGCGGAAGAAAAGATTCAGGAGCGAGGTGCCGATCAGCACCCACAGCCCAACCATGAAGAAGCTTCCCCAGGCGCTGAAGTCGCGGCGCGAGATGAACGCGTAAGCGGTGAGCGTGCCGAACGCGCCGATCGTGAGCATTGCTGCCTGGGTGATGAGGCCCGGCTGCGTGCGCCCATACACATAAAGAATCGGCGAGATGTAGACTCCGGCTACCACAGTGAAGAGCAGCACGAAGCCGATGTTGGCCGGAAATACTTTCTGGACCATCATTGCGCCGATGAGGGGCGCAATGAAACAGGCCAGCGATATCCACGGATGTGCGGCAACCGCTTGCAGCAGGGCGGGCTGTGACAGAGCGAAGGTCGCGCTGGCGATCGTTGCGAGAACGCCGACGAAAACGAGTGCGTACGTTCTGCGGACGAGCGTTGCGCGCTCGGCCCCTGTGCGTACGAGAACCCCCGCGGGGAATGAAACTCCCATCTGATGGCTCCGATTTGGAATGATTGGCGCGGCTCGATTTCCGCGCGCCTCATACTACACCGAAGGACTCGGAGAGGTCTAGCCTTCCCGTCCTAATCCGGCTTCTGCAGTGCGATAGTACCGTCGCGCGGAGTTTTTCCGGCGATAGCCCCCGCCTGAATCCGCTGGATCATGGCCGGCAGCTCGCTGATCTGATGGAGATAGAGGGTCGGCTTGTAGGGGGCGAGCTGATGCCTGGTGAAGGGACCCCACAGCGCCGCAATTGTCGTCACGCCCGCGGCGTTGCCCGAGGCGATGTCATGCGGAGAGTCGCCGACGAACACAGCTTCGTGTGGCTCGTACCCCAGCTCGTCGAGCGCCATTCGCACCGGAAAAGGATCCGGCTTGTGGATCGCACAGGAATCACAGCCGATCGTCGTCGTCATGTACATGTCGATGCCGGCGTGACGAAGTCCGCGCTCCATCATCTCGTTGCTCTTGCTTGTTACGACGCCGATCGGATGGCCCCAGTTGTAAAGCTGCTCCAGCGTTTCGAGCACCCCGTCGTACGCTGCTGTGAGACGGTCGTGGTGCTGTCGCTGATAACTACGGTATCGGTTCACCAGAGATGCCGAGTCCTCGTCCGACTCCACGAACGGCCTGAGCTGCTCGGCCAGCGGAGTTCCAATCCCGGCGATCCATTCCTCCTCGGTGGGGGCGCGTCCTTCACGATCCGCGAAAGTGTGTTTTACCGAGGCGAGAAGAAGTCCGATGGAGTCGATCAGCGTTCCATCGAGGTCGAACAGCACGGCATAGCGGCGGTCAGCTGTCATTCAGGCAACCTAACTCTCGAGCTATTCCGGCAGGAGTGGCGACGCCCACCACCCCCCACGATATTTGGAAGACGATGGCCACCTCCCGTGCCGCACTCAATACGAACACGCCGCGTGCGGCGTTCACACGCCTTCTCGAGGAAACCGGCACTGTAGACCAGGTCGGAATCGAGGAGCGCGTCGCGAAGTTCGCCACGCGCAGCATCAAGAAAAAGTCCAAGGTGTGGGGGCTGACCACCGCCGTATCGATGGTGGACCTGACGACGCTCGAAGGGAAGGACACGCCCGGCAAGGTGCGCTCTCTCTGCCAGAAAGCGCGCCGTCCCAGCGACGACCCTGAAGTGCCGCCCGTAGCGGCGGTCTGCATCTATCCATTTCTTGTGAAGCACGCTCGCAAGTGGCTGGCCGACACGCCGATAAAGGTCGCATCCGTTGCGACATCGTTTCCTTCGGGGCAGAGTCCTCTGAGGCTGCGCCTGGCCGAAGTGAAGCAGACCGTGTCGGACGGCGCCGATGAAGTCGACATGGTCATCAAT
>JALYJX010000619.1 GCA_030775065.1 Gemmatimonadota bacterium
CGTTACTTGTCAGTCGTAGCGAGGGAATCAATTCAACTTAGAAAAAGCAGTTGGTTGGGTTGCGTTTTCCAGTAAGAGGTTGTTGGAATGGGCCATGCCACTGCAAATGGGTCCGTTGGCCGCTCACCCGCAGAGTGAAGTGCTGGATGCTCGATCCGCTGCTGCCCGCGCGGTTGGGGACCGGCCGCTGGCGCTGGACACGCACGGAAGGCGCTTCCACGTCGAATGGGATCCGCACGCGCCGGTCACCCCGCTGGGCCAACTGGTTTTCTTCAGTCAGTTCCTCGCCACCGCCGGACTTTTTCGCGACTGGGTGCAGACGTGTCCGCTGTCCTTGACGAGCAACAACGCCCCGCTCATTGGTGATCTCCTGGGCACGATCACGCTGGCCATTCTCTCCGGCCACCATCGCTACGCCCACGTCACCGCTTTGCGGGCCGACTCGGTTAATCCCCAAGGGTTGGGCATGAGCACGGTGTGCAGTGAGGACAGCGTGCGCCGGGCCTTCGCCGCCGCCGACCCGCAGGCTTGCGCGGCCTGGCAGACCGGCGCGTTGCAACAAACGTGGCTGCCCGCGCTGCGTCTGCCGTGGGTGATGGATCTCGACGTGACGGTCAAACCCATCTACGGCCACCAGGAAGGCGCGCAGGCCGGCTACAACCCGCACAAGCCCGGCCGGCCCAGCCACACCTATCACACCCTCTTCGTGCGCGGGCTGCGGCTGGTGCTCGACGTGCAGGTGCGCTCGGGCAAAGAACACTCGGCCACGCACAGCCGCGAAAATCTCTGGCGCGTGTGGGACGCTTTGCCCCAGGAATGTCGCCCGTGGCTGGTGTGCGGCGACGCCAGTTACGGCCACGAAGGCCTGCTGGCGCAGTGCGAAGCACGGGGGCAGAAGTATCTGTTCCGCCTGCGCCAAAGTTCCGGCGTCAAGCAACTGGTGCGTCTGCTGGGAAGCCAGGGCGGCTGGCGGCCGGCGGTGGGCGGCTACGAAGGGGCCGAAGGTCAGCTCCAGTTGAGCGGCTGGACGGGCAAGCGGCGTGTGATCGTGCTGCGCCGGCCCCGCGAGGAGCCGCCCGCCGAGTCGGTGCCCGGCGCCCCGCCCGCGCTGCCGTGGCCAGCGCTCGTCGCGTGCGGTCCCGCGCCGGAATACGAATACCAGGTGCTGGTGACCAACCTGCGCGAGGAGGTGTTGAGCGTGGCCGACCTCTACCGGCAACGCGCCGGCGTGGAGAACGTCTATGACGAGTTGAAGAACCAATGGGGGTGGGGTGGGTTCACCACGAAGGATCTGTTGAGATGCCAGGTGGCCGCGCGCAACGTGGCGCTCGTTTACAACTGGTGGAGCTTGTTCGTGCGCTGCGCCGAGCCGGAGCGGGCACGCGAAGCGGTGACGAGCCGGCCGTTGTTGCTGTGCGCGGTGGGCCGGGTGGTGGAGTCGGGCCGACAACTGACTTTGCGCCTGACCAGCACGCACGCCGAGGCGGCGCGAGCGCAGAGCCTGTTGACGGGCCTGAGCTTGTTTTTGAGCGGCTTGCAGAACACTGCGGAGCAGTTGAGTGCCGCGGCGCGCTGGGAGCGGATCTGGGCGAGGATTTTGCGGCCGTGGCGGCATCCGGTGGCGGCGTTGGCCGGCTCCAGCGGGTGAAAGCGACCGCTGCGGGCGGTGAGGAGATCCCAACGGACGCCAGCCGGGTCGAACGCCTCGACCCGTTCAGCCAAACATTGTCTCAACCGCCGTTTTTAGGTTGAATTCGCACACTGAACAGTTGGGAAGATCGTGGGCGTTCGGAGACAGGCTGGAAGCCCGTCCTACCGGGGCCAACGCCGCTTCTCGCCGTTCTTCTACTGCATCGTTCCGGCGTAAAGGGCGGCGCGGGCGCGGGAGACACAAATCGAAGTTCTGCCCGCTCAATCCGCCACGGGCTTGCGGATGACGAGGAGGGAATTGGCCACGGTGTCCTCGCCCTGGCAGGGGTTGTTCATGATCCGGCCCTTCATCCACATCTGGGCGGATTTGCCGCCATCGAGGTTCATCGCGTCGGTGCAGCCGAGGCTCACCATGTATTCTGCAAGCTCGGCAAGCTTCATGCCCACGGA
>JALYJX010000620.1 GCA_030775065.1 Gemmatimonadota bacterium
CTCGACGACGCCGAGCTTCCGGAAGCGTACGCGACTGCGACGCTTTACGTCGGGCTTTCGAGGGTCGACCGGGAGATCAACGCCGAAGGATTCGGGATTTCCTTCGTCGAGGCAGGAGCCTCGGGAGTTCCGTCGATCGGGGGAGACTCGGGCGGCGTGCGATCGGCGGTTCGGGACGGAGAGACTGGAATCGTCGTCCCACCCGCGGACATCGCGTCGATCACGGCCGCGATCGGATCTCTTCTGCGCGACGACGCCCGCCGGCGATCGATGGGAGAAGCTGCGCGTCGCGCCGTCGAAACACATTACAACTGGGACCGCGTTGCTCGCGACACGCGCGAGTTCATTTACTCCGTCGTGGGCGAGCAAACAGTCGGCCGATGACACCGACACTCGCGCAGCGGCTGGAGTACTACTCACTCCGGGGTGTCGTTCGCGGTCTTGCCGCACTCGATTGGGAGACCGCGTGTCGCATCGGCGAGAGTCTCGGCACAATCGGCTACAAGCCGCTTCGCATCCGAAAGGATGTGGTCGAGAAGCAGATTGCAGCGGCATTCCCCGAAATGACACCGGCGCAGGTTCAGACAATCGCCCGGGCATCGTTCGCTCATCTCGGGCGGACCGCGATCGAGACTGCGTTACTTCCCGGTCTTGGCACGAAGGGCCTGCTCGATCTCGTGAAGCAGGTGGATGGCTGGGAGCACGTCGAGCGGGCGACCGCCGCCGGCCGGGGGATGGTGATTGTCGCCGGCCATCATGGCAACTGGGAGCTGCTCGCCGGATACGTCGCAGCTCGGGGAGTGCCACTCGATGTAATTGTCCGCGGCATGGCCAACCCACTGTTCGATTCCTACCTGAATGAGATCCGCGTGGCGCTGGGCCTGACGGTCGTTCACGACTCAGAGGCCGTCAGGCGAACGCCCCGTGCTCTTCGCGAGGGCAGAGCAGTCGGATTCGTCGCCGATCAGGGCGTTCTGGGGCTTGCTTCCACCTACGTGAACTTCTTCGGGAGGCCCGCAAAGACCCCCCGCGGCGCCGCGGTATTCGCCTTGCGATTCAATGCCCCCGTCCTGTTCCTCGACGCCTTGCGGCAGCCCGATGGCAGCTACCAAGTCGTAATCGAGCCCGTAGAGGTGTCGGTAACGGGGGATCGAGAAGCCGACGTCGATGCCATCATCACACGATTCACGGAGCTGCTCGAGAAATGGGTGCGACGCGTTCCCGCGCAATACTTCTGGCAGCATCGCAGGTGGAAGCGGCAGCCCCCGGACACGCCTCTGGAGCTCAGGGATCCGACACGTTCAGATCGATGACTACGATGGGTGAGACTTGTTAGACAAGGCACAGCGGCGGCGGCTGCTCGATGACAATCGCGCGCGGTTCGGGCTCGCGGTCGTACTGATCATGACGTTGTCAGCGATCGCTGCGCCGCTCATCACGACGCAGGATCCGCTTCATATCGATCTCTCGCAGCTCCTCCAGCGACCGTCGGCCGAGCACTGGCTCGGCACCGACGTTCAGGGTCGCGACATCTGGTCGCGCCTCGTTTACGGTGCGCGGGTCTCGTTGACCGTCGGCCTCATCTCGCAGGGAATCGCGCTTCTCCTCGGTGTGACGCTGGGATTGCTGGCCGGCTACTACGCCGGGTGGGTGGATGAAGTGATCATGCGTCTCGCCGATGTGACGCTGGCGTTTCCGACTCTGCTCCTGCTCATCGCGATGGTAGCGGCATTCCAGCCTTCCATGGCAGTTGTCTTTGCGACGATCGGCGTCGTCGGATGGGCAGGAATGGCGCGACTGGTTCGCGGGCAGGTGCTCGTTGTCCGCCAGCTCGAGTACGTGCAGGCGATACGCGCGCTCGGTGCGCGGGACTGGCGAATCATGCTGGGGCACGTTCTACCGAACGTCATCGCCCCGGTTGTGATTGCCGCCACGCTGGGTGTTGCCGGAGCGATAATGGCGGAAGCGGCGCTTTCGTTCCTGGGGCTCGGCGTTCCTCCACCGGCTCCGAGCTGGGGGTCGATGATCGCCGATGGCCGCGACCTCGACCAGCTGCGCCGCGCACCATGGACTTCCGTGTTCCCCGGAATGGCGATCGG
>JALYJX010000621.1 GCA_030775065.1 Gemmatimonadota bacterium
CCTGAGCACTGAGCCGACGTCCAGGGCGCCCAGGCACGGCTGACGTATTCCGGATGTCCGGCCTATCGCGAATCGCTCCCCGTTCCGGTCCTCCGTCAGGAGTGCAGCGGGCCGTGATGCCAACATCCGTAACGCGAACAAGTGAAGTACCGAAGAACGACCTGCCCGACGGAAGCGAGCTTGACAACGGCACGTCGGAACGTACGTTGCGAGCCTGAATGTCCACCAACGCCGCACCCTTCGCACCTCCTAACTTCAGCCACCGAGCGAAATCCCTCGAGCAATCCGGGCGCGTATGCTCTACGGGCGACCGGCATTGTGCTCAACAATTGCGGAGCGCGGAACCGCGCTGACCTCTTACTGAGTGCGCACAACACGATGATTGTTGCACCGAAGCGTATCCTGTTAACGGGAGCAACCGGAAACCTCGGCGCCCTCATGTGCCTGCGCCTGCTGGACGAGGGTCACACCGTCGTCTGCCTCGTTCGGGGACGCGGATCCCGCGACTTCACGGCAAAGCGGGTGCGCAAAGCTCTGGGCTTACTGGACTCCTCAATCGACCGCCGGACGTGGGCTGGGACGCTGCTGGTACTCCGCGCCGACATCTCGGTTCCGGAGGAACTAGTAGGCGTCGACCTCGGCGGGCGCATCGACGAGACGTGGCACTTCGCGTCGTCGCTCAAATTCATGCCAAGGGACAGGGACGAGATCTTCGACGCCAACGTCGGTGGTCTGACGAACATTCTGGCACTCCACCGGCGCGCGGCTCGTCCGGGCGCTCCGTTCTACTATGCCAGCACCGCGTACCTCGCTGGAAAGGGTACACACTTCGTGCCCGAGGCGGAGATCGAGAGCGGTGACGATCTCGGGTTCCGGAACGAGTATGAGAGATCGAAATTGGAGGCCGAGCACCTGTTCTTCTCGGCCCACAGAAACGGCGAGATCACGGGCGCCGTCTTTCGTCCATCGATCGTGGTGGGGATGCGCGGAACGGGAGCCTTGGTAAACCACAATGGCTACTATCTTGCCCTCGAAGCCTGGTTGCGCCTCAGTCAGTATGCGGAGAGCGTAGGTGCTGCAGGCGAACAGGTGAGGCTTTGGGTGGACCCCGGACACCGCCTCAACCTCGTCCCGCTTGATTCCGCGATCGACGCCATGCAATCAGTGCGGAGCGCGGGCGTATTGGATGGGACGGTATTCAACCTGGTCAACGATGAGGAGCTCACGGTGGAATACCTTCTGGCTTCCCTCGGACGGTATCTCTCGATTCAGCCCATGGCGTGTGGAGACAGTTACGAAGAGGGAACGCGGAAGACCACATACGAGAAGCTCGCGGCGTACGGACTGACTTACACCAGCCCGTACATGAAGCATTGGGTCCGGTTCGAGACAGGCAATCTGCAGCGCGCCACAGGATCCGGGCTTAGCGTCCAGTTGTATCCGGACGAGATTGAGCGGCTCCACTCCGCTTACTTTAACCCGCGCGGGCGCGTCCAGCTCGGGACGGACAAGGCCCCGGAAGTTGCACGGTCATGAAGGCCAAGCGCGTTCTTAGCAGCGACGGCCTCCCTCTTACTTACTACCGGGCGGGGACTGGCGACGACTGCCTCGTGATTGCTAATGCGCCGGGCATGAGCATTCGTTTCTGGGCACCTGTGATCGCCGAGCTGTCACGTGCGTTCACCGTGATTGGGTTCGAGTACCGGGGCTATCCCGACGCTGCTGCTGCGCTCTCGGCTGATGAACTCGCCTTCGACAACTTCATCTCGGATCTGCGGCTCATCCTGCGTGCCGAGGGCGTTGCGACGGCTCATCTCGTGAGCTGGTGCTTTGGCGCCAAGCTCACGTGGGAGTATCAGCGGCGGTATCCCGACGAAGTCGCCTCCTTGATGGCGTTCGGGATGGCCTTCACGAATAGCGACCAGCCGGATAGCCAATTCTCGAAAGCTCTCTCAGGCATCCGCGAGCGGATCGAAGCCAATCCAGGGTCCACCACCTCCATGATCACCATGATGAAGCGGATGGGGATGGTTCCCGATCAAGCCTTTTTTGCGACCATCTTCAAGGAGAACGAGGATGGACCCGTTCTCTCCCTGAT
>JALYJX010000622.1 GCA_030775065.1 Gemmatimonadota bacterium
CGTGTGTGGTTCGACGCTCAGTTTCAGCGTCCGGCCTATTATCTAGTTCTCTTGGCCACGGACAACTAGAGCGCAGACAGGGCGTCGAACTTGTGGGAACTCAGGGAGGCATTTCTATGAGACGGAATAGACAGCGTCAGTGTGTGATCGTCGCGTCAGTGCTGGTGATGTTCTTCAGCAGCGGATTATCGAGGGCACAGGATACCGACTCTGTGCCGCGCAGCAAGCTGGTGCTGCCGGAATTGATCCAAGAGGTTTTGGCTCGCAATCCCGAGCTGGCAGCGACGCGCAAGCAATGGGAAGCCGCCACGAATCGGATTACGCAGGCGCGGTCATTGGATGACCCCATCCTGTCCGTCCAGTTGTGGAACATCCCGCAGCCCTTCAAGGCCACGCAAGCGGACAACAGTATCTTCGGTCTCTCACAGAATCTCCCCTTTCCCGGCAAACTCGCGCTCAAAGGCGACGTGGCGAGTCGTTCGGCCGAGATGACCGAGCAGGCGGTCCGTGCGAAGGAACGGGAACTCGTCGCTCGCCTGAAGCAGGCCTACTACGACCTGTTTCTCATGCAGAAGACGATCCAGGTTCATCATGAACAGGTGGAACTGCTCAGACAGTTTTTTGAAATCGCGAATACGAAGTTCCGTGCGGGGAAAGGAAGCCAGGCCGATGTCCTCAAAGCCCAAGTCGAGCTGTCCGTGCTTCAGCAGCAGCTTCCCGTCCTGGAACAGCGTCGCAAGACTGCCGGAGCGATGCTGAATACACTGATCGATCGGAATCCCGCATCACCCTTGGGCCTCGTACAAGAACCGTCACAACTGCCGATCGAGCAGCCCCTCGACGATCTGCATACCTTCGCGCTCAACGACCGGCCCGAGCTCAAAGCCGCCGAGCTAGATGTGCAGCGGAGCGAGCAGTCCCGAGCGTTGGCTCAACGCCAATACTATCCCGACTTCAACGTGGCGGTTCAGCGTTTCCAGAACTATCAGGCCACTGATGGATTTGGCGCTTACGTGGCGATGAGCATCCCCTTCACCTTTTGGACCAAGCCGAAGTATGACGCAGGCGTGCAGGAGGCGGCGGCGGCAGTCGCGGTCGCGCAGGCACAGCAGCATAACTTGGAAAATATGACGAGGTTTCAGGTCAACGACCTTCTGGCCAAGTTTCGGGCGACCGACCAGGTGGCCACGCTGTACCGCACCACAATCCTGCCACAGGCTGAGCAGAGCCTGGAGTCGGCAAGGGTCGGATATCGTGTGGGGAAGGGAAGTTTCTTGGATCTCATCGACGCGCAACGGACCTGGCGAGGGTTTCAGCATGAGTATTTCAAGGCTGTCGTGGACCGCCAGCATCGGCTGGCTGAACTCGAGCAGGTTGTAGGCGTCACTCTCGATCAACAAAGCTAACTCAATCTTCAAGGAGGAACACATGAGCCAGCAGACATACAAGAAAAATTTCGTGATTGGCGCCGTGGCGACCGGTGTCATCGCCGGAGTCGCAGCCGGCTTTTTCACCGCTCATAACATGATGGGTGACCGAGCCGGCATGACCATGGACAGCCAGAGCGGCTCGCCGCCTCCAAGGCCGGCTGAAATGGGGGACATGAAACAGATGGAGATAAAGGACGGGGCCATGAAGGGCATGCCAGGCATGGCCGGAACGCCCTCGGGAGCCGTCGTCGTTCCCGCTGTGGCAAGACAGTTGATCGGAGTACGGAGTGCTCCAGCGGCCTATGCAACAATAACGCAAGAGATTCGCGCGGTCGGCACAGTCGGCTACGACGAGCGGGGACTCACGCAGGTCACCGTGAAAACCTCCGGATGGGTACGAGAGGTCTTTGTCGATTCGATCGGTCGCCCTGTACGCAAAGGCGACCCTCTCTTCACCCTCTACTCACCGGACCTCCTGGCCACGCAAGATGAGCATCTCCTCGCCGTGAAAACCCAGGCTCAACTGGCTGTCAGTCCGCTCGGCGATGCGAAAGCCAACGCGGCTTCCCTTGTGGCCAGTACGCGAGAACGCTTGCGATTGTGGGATGTGACCGATGCGCAAGTGGCTACGCTGGAACGTCGAGGCAGGGCGGAGCCGGTGCTCAC
>JALYJX010000623.1 GCA_030775065.1 Gemmatimonadota bacterium
GGCGCAGTCCGAATCTCAGCGAGTTGAAGATCTGGCGCTCGCTGAACCGGCCGATACCGGTGGTGTTGTCCGGCGTGATGTTCCGCGCACGCGTCTTGAACGGCCCGATCACGAATTCATCAGTGGCGCTACCGAGAGCCCTCACTCCCTGTTCCGGCGTCGTCATGCCGGCGAGGTATCCCTTCGCCGCCGGATTGGGGCCCCCTCCGTGACAGCCTCCACAGTCTTTTCTGATGACGAGGACGCGCCCGAGAAGGAGTTTCTGATTGCCCTCCTGGCCGGGTGTCTCGTTCGCCGTCGGATGCGGAGCCGCAGGATAGGGGCCGATCTTCTCGGGGGTGGATTCGCTCGCCCAGAAATCTGGCGGGGCTTCGCTGTCCGCCACCTTGTTGGTGACGGGCTTCAACCCGTTCTTCAGGTATGCGGCTATCGCCCAGAGGTCCTGATCGGGCATATGTCGCCATGCTATCCACGGCATGGACGGAGGGAGATACTTTGGATTGGCAGGGTGATTGCCCTGACCCGGTGTCGCCGACGTGATCGACGCGTCCGGAGTCTCGCCCGGTCGCAGACCATAGCGAAGCGCGTTGAATATCTGCCGCTCGCTGTACCGGCCGATTCCGGTCGCGCTGTCGGGCGTGATATTGCGCGGACGGGTCTTGAACGGTCCCACCGGGAATTCCTGCTCCGGGGTCATCATTCCGGCGAGCCAGCCGGTGGCAGCGGGATTGCCGAAGCCGCCGTGACAGTCTCCGCAAGCGCTGGCGGTAATGACTGCCCTGCCCCGAAGGATCTGATCCCGCTGCGCCATACCGGATGACATCGTCGTGCCCGGCGTCGTTCCCGGCGTCGCGGTACTCTGGCCTGTGCATGCCGCGAGTGACAGTGCGCCAACGGACAGTCCGCAGAGACTCCCCAGCCATCGCATCATGCTCGCCTCCCAATGGTTGTCATTTGACTTCGAGCACACCCATCATACCGTGGTCCTCATGGTCCAGGATGTGGCAGTGAAACATCCACTTCCCTGGATAGCCGTCAAGGCGCACGATGAACCGCGCCGTCTCGTGCTTCGGCACATTGACCACGTCCTTCCAGCTCCGGTATTTCTCCGGCACGCCGTTGCGGTCCAGCACCTGAAACTGAAAGCCGTGCAAGTGGAATGGATGGTCCATCCCCACCAGGTTTTCGATCTCCCAGATTTCCGTCGCCCCGAGCCGCGCGCTGACGTCAACGCGATTCATGTCCATTGACCTGCCATTGATGAGATGCTGGGTCAGCACCATCACGCGCGTGGCAGTCGCTTTGGCGGGATCGAGAGGCGGAATCGGGCGCAGTCTCTTGGGTATCCTGACCGCGGTCACCGGCGATTTCTTCGTGTAACGCACGGCCAGCAGGTTCAGCGGTTCGTTCCAGTCGGGGGGCCGGGTCTGCGGTATGTAGCGGTCGTACGGCAGTGTCTGGAGGAAGCTCACGCTGCCCGGGGAACCTGTGCCGCGCACGAGTAGCTCTACCCGCTCGCTGTTGACGATGAGAATCTCCTTCACTTCAATCGGCCGCTCGAACAGGCCGCCGTCGCTCCCGACGTGCAGGAACGTGTGACCCGGGAGCGCCAGCCTGTAGACTCGGGAGGCCGAGGCGTTGATCACCCTCCATCGCTGCACCTCTCCGCTGCGGATACTGATCGTCGGATTCACCTGACCGTTGATGAAAAGGACGTTGCCCTCCCGCCCGTTTTCGCGATCGACGGCACCCTGCGCCGATTGCGGCTGCGGGAAGTCTATCGATCCGTCCGCGAGGAAGCGGTTGTCTGAGAGAATCAGCAGCTTTTCCGTCAGAGAAGCTGGCAACGGATCATCGGCGGCGCGGACGATGATCGCCCCGTAAAGACCTTTGCCGACCTGGTAGCCGGTATCATGGTGGGGATGGGGGTGGTACCAGTAGGTGCCGGCGGAGCCTCGCTGAATGGTAAATACATAGTCGTACGTCCCGCCCGGCGCGACAGGATAGAAGGGACTGCCGTCGGCAGTAACCGGGATGTGGAGGCCGTGCCAGTGGATCGTTGTCGGAACGGGCAGGTTGTTCC
>JALYJX010000624.1 GCA_030775065.1 Gemmatimonadota bacterium
AACTAGTCATTCCCCGGTAGTTTCCAGCCTGGGCAAGGCGCGATTTGCATCTTGTCTGGGTTTTCTTCATTCTCTTAGGACATGGTTCGTTTTGTCACCTTCGAAGGCGGTGACGGCACCGGTAAAACTACCCAGATCAGAGCCCTGGAAAGCTATCTGAGTTCCCGCGGCAAGGCGTGTTTAGTTACTCGGGAGCCGGGCGGGACTGAGCTTGGGGCGATGCTGCGCCGGGTGCTTTTGGAAGCCGGAGATGCGCCGATTGTGCCGTCAAGCGAACTGTTTCTTTACTTGGCTGACCGGGCGCAGCATGTCAGTGAAGTGATTCGCCCTGCACTGGCCGCCGGCAAGATCGTGCTATGCGACCGTTTCACCGATTCCACTCTAGCGTATCAGGGATATGGACGCGGTTTGGATTTGGCATTGCTACGCCAGTTTAATAGCTTCGCCGCCGGCGACACGCGCCCGGACATGACTTTGCTCCTCGATTGTCCGATTGCCGTTGGCTTGGGCCGCACCGCGAATCGCCAAATGCAGTCCGACAGCGACGCAGCGAAGGAAGATCGCTTCGAGCGCGAGAAAATGGAGTTCCATGAAAAGGTCCGCGCCGGGTTTCTCGATCTGGCGCGGCAAGAGCCAGGACGATTTCGTGTGATTGACGCGTCGCAGCCAACGGCGCAGGTTTCATTGGCAATTGGAAAAATCATCGACGAGGCGCTGGAATAAATGGGCTTTGACGAAATCGTCGGCCATCGCCGGCAATTGGAGATTTTACGCCTCGCTTTGACCAGCGGCCGGCTGCACCACGCATATCTCTTTGTCGGGCCCGAGGGCATCGGCAAGCGCATGCTGGCGACCGCTCTGGCGCAAGCGGTGCATTGCGGCGCCCGCGTCGGCGATTTTTGCGGCAGCTGCGTCAATTGCACGAGAATCGCCGATGGCAATCATCCCGATGTTCGCATCATCGAACCGCCGGCCGGCAAGAAAGAGATCTCGATCCAGCAGGTGCGCGAGTTCGAACGCGAACTTAATTATCGTTCGTTCACGGGCAAGCGTAAAATCATTATCGTCGATCCGGCGACCTTGATGAACTTGGCATCGCAAAACGCGTTGCTGAAAACCCTTGAGGAACCGCCCCAGGACTCGCTGATTATTCTGATCGCGTCGAGCGCCGGCGGATTGCTGCCGACGGTGCGCTCGCGTTGTCTGCGGATTTCCTTTGCGCCGCTGGGGCGCGCGGAAATCGCGAGCTATCTACGCACCAAGCAGGGGGTGACCGGCGACGAGGTCGAGTTTCTAGCGGCCATGAGCATGGGCAGTATCGGCGCCGCCCTCGGTCTCGACAAAGAAGCGTTTGTCGAGAAGCGGCGGGGTTGGGTGGGTATTGTTGGCGCGGTTAAAGCGGGCGATTATCAATCGGCTGTAAGCGCCGCCGAGGCTTTGGCCGGTAACCGCGACGACGCGCTCAAGTTTCTCGCTTGGGCGCAAAGCTGGTATCGCGATCTGCTGGTTTATGGTGTTACCGGCGACGATGGCGAGCTGGTCAACTTAGACATGCGTGAGCAAATCGAACAGCACGCGGCGCCGGCGCAGAGCGAGCAACAGATCGCGGCATTGACCGGCAGCACCGCGGCGGCGGCGGCGATCCACCGCAATCTCAACCGCCGCATGGTTTTGGAGAAATACTTGTTTGGAGTTGTGAAGGAACAATCATGAGCGCCGTTTATCTCACTTCGCCATTGTTTTACGTCAATGCCGAACCCCACTTGGGCAGCACGTACACGATGGTGATCACGGACACTTTGGCGCGCTACTATCGGGGCAAGGGTGCCGAGACATTTTTTCTCACCGGTACCGACGAGCATGGCGACAAGATCGCCCAGGTAGCGGCGGAAGCGAAGGTTTCTGAAAAAGAATTTACCGACCGCGTCAGCGCGGCGTTTCGCCGCATCTGGGACGATTGCGGCATCACCTACGATTACTTCATTCGTACCACCGACGCGCATCATGTGAACTTTGTCCAGGAGGTCTTGCAGCGCGTCTACGATAGCGGCGATATATATTTCGGCAAGTATGGCGGACTTTA
>JALYJX010000625.1 GCA_030775065.1 Gemmatimonadota bacterium
CACTGCATCGTTTCCTGCGCGGTATTCCAGTTGAGAACGACGACGCCAAAAGACGGCGCGCTCGACACGGCAGGCTGTGGACTCGACTGGCTCTGCCGCGGCCTGTCCCCGTCTTCAGGCAACGGGGTGCCGCGCCATCGCAGCCGGCTCATCGGCGCGGCCCGGCTGCGTGGACTGCGGAGCGACGGGGTGAACCGTCGGATACGTCTCGGTGGGGGCAAGGGACGGAACACGGTTCTTTGAGCCAAGCCCGACCATCGAGCCGAGTTCCGCCCCGGTCGTCTTCAGCGCAGCGCGAAATTCGCTCCAGGACTCCGGATTTCGTGCCCGCCAGTCGCCGATGACCGATGCACTTGCGGCAACGACGATGCCGATGAGCAATCCAATCGCCGTCGCCGAGAACAGCAGCACGCCGTAGCGCGGCCATTGTGCCTTTCGCGGTACGACGGCGGAGTCGATGACCGTGATCAACGCAGCGTCGTTGATCTCGTCGATGCGCGCAACTTCGAGCTGGCGGTCGAGATTGATGTAGAGATCTGAAGCGAGGTCGACCTCTCGTCGAATGCGCTGCTCCTCGTACTTCAGGCTTGGCGCGCTGATGAATCCGCGATTCTGCTCGTAAAACACGCGCTGGCGTTCTTCCGCACCGCGCAGCGCGGCCTGCGCGCTGTCATGGCGCATCTGGAGAAAGGCGCGCTTCGACTTCGAGCGGGAGACTCGAGTTTCCCGATTGAACGAGCTCACCAGCTCGATCATTCTGTTCGCAATCTCCGCACTGAGGTCCGGCCACTGCTCGTCGACCGAGAACCACACGAGATTCGTCTTTGGGTCGAGGCCAGCGTGCGTCCCCTCGCGGATCTTCTTCACCGCGATTTCGAGCTGCCGTTGCGGGTCGGCCCGCTTTATCTGCAGAATCGAAAGGAGAGTCGCGCTGTCACGCGGGTTCGAGGTACGCGGATTCGGGAATTTCGACTGGATGACGCGCGTCAGAAGCTCGCGGCTCGCCAGCAGCTCGACGTAAAAGTTCGGCGACTCCGACGGATCGCCGCCCACACTCCCGCCCAGCTGCGATATCAATCCGCCGAGACCAGTCGTGGACGAGCCGGCGCCCTGAAGCTTTGCGCTGCTCGAGCTGTTCGCAACGAAGGAGGCATGGCTGCGGTAAACCGGTGGAACGATGAACGTCGCCAGCAGCCCGATGAGCAGAACGCCGACGGTAATTCCAGCAACGAGTCGCCATCGCAGCAGAACGCCAGCCAGCCACCGCGTAAGAGTGAGGTGGTCGCTGGCGGTGTCCGGCTGAGCGATGTGCACTGATTCCTATCTGCGCAACGCTATGGCGAGGGCCAGCAGACTTGCCGCAACCTGTGCCAGCGAGCCGAGTGACGCTATGTAATCCGTGCGACGCTCGTTCGCGTCCCTCTCGGGAACGAAAACCGTGCTTCCCGGTCGCGGACGCGGATCGTTCTTGAAGATGAACTTGCCCGAAGTAGCCTCGACCTTTCCGTTGGGCTGCGTCACGTACGCATAGCGAAGGTCACCTCTGCGTGTGAGTCCGCCCGCTGCGCGGACGTAATACTCCAGCGATCTGCCCGGCACGTAGGTCACGGCAACAGGCGAGTTGACTGCGCCCTTCACGTTCACAACCGCGTTGAACCGTGGAATGAAGATCGAGTCACCATCCTGCAGCTGCAGATTGTCGCGCGATCTGGGGTTGCGGAGTATTTCGGGTAGCGCGATTCCGATACGGCCGACCTTGTCGTTGGCGCGGTAGAACGTGACACCGTCGGCATAGGCTTCCGGCGTGAGTCCGCCCGCGCGGTTAATGAGATCGGAGATCCGCTCGGTCTTTGTCGTCAGTGAATATGTACCAGGCCGCGTCACCTCGCCGGAGACTACGGCGGTCCGCTGGAGCTCCCAGTTGGGCTGCCGGAAGATGAGCACGTTGTCGTAAGCACGCAGCTGAACCTCCGGTGCTGAGCCGTTCGCCGCCGGAAGCCCCGGCGGGCCGAAATACTTTCCGTCCGGCCCGCGCTCGAAGATGTAGCTCGAGTCGAGAGGTACGCGGAATGTGGTAGCGGT
>JALYJX010000626.1 GCA_030775065.1 Gemmatimonadota bacterium
TCCAGGGCCTGGCGCTTCGCGTCGATCCGGATGTGCGAGTAGTGCTCCAGCATCCGGCGCGACAGGTGGCCGCTGATCGATTCGAGCACGTGATCGGCCACGCCCATCTCGGCCAGCTCGGTGATGACCGTGTGCCGGAGATCGTGAAAGCGCAGGCCGTGCAGGCCCGCCTCGTCCCGCAGCGCGCGCCAGGCCGTGTCCCACTTCAGCATTGGCTTGGTGGCATCGTACCGTCCCCACTGACACGCCGGCCAGAGATAGTGCTCCGGCTCCGTGTGCCCGAGCAGGTCCGCGCGCTCGAACATCCGCGCGGTGGCTTCGACGGCCGATGCATTGAGCGGGATGACCCGGTGGCTCGTCTCGTTCTTGCTCCGCCGGACGTGAAGGAGACGCTTGACGAGATCGACGTCACACCGGCGCAGGTGCTTGACCTCGACCGGCCGCATCGACGTGTTGGCCGCGACGATCGCGGCGCAGTACACGTGCTCCCACTCTGGGCTCGACGCGGCGGCGGCGAAGAGCCGCTTCCGCTCCTCTGCTGTCAAGGCGCGGCCGACCGGATGCTGGCGCTCCGGGAGATTGTGGACGTGGTCTGCGAGCGCCCGCCACCGGCCACAGGACTTGAGCACGCGCGACAGCACACCGACGTCCATGTTGATCGTGCGGTTCGCGATGCCGGCCTCGTGCCGCGTGCGTTGAAACTCGGCGATCGCCGTCGCGGTGATCGCCGAGAGCGGCACGTCGCCGAAGTGCTTCTTGACGAGGCTGAGCCGTTCCTCCTCCAGCTCGATCGTGCGCGGGGAGCACCGCATCCGCTTGGCATCCAGGTAGGCGCCGATCGCATCCGAGAGCCGCTTCGGCCCTTGTTCGTCGGCTGACAGCCGGCCGTGTCCAGCTTCTTCGACGAGCTCGCGTTCTCGGCGCGTCGCCGTTCGCAGATTCGTCGTGCCGAGCCGCTTCCGGTATCGACGGCCGGCGACGGTGAAGTCTGTCCAGTACTGCCGACCGCGTTTCCAGAGACTCATAGCGGCAACTCCCCGATCTCCGATTCACCATCAGACGAGGAAACCGATGTCGTGTCAACTGCACTCGCCCGAACGAAGTCCGCCACGTCGGACGGCAAGTAGCGAACCGACCGCCCGAGCCGCAGGAAACGCGGCCCCTTCCCTCTGTGCCTCCACGCGCGCAGCGTGGCGACTGACAGTCCCAGCATGTCGGCGACTTCGCGTTCGGTGAGTGCGCGTGCCGTATCCCGCGTCTGATCGCGTTCCGTCGTCGTCGCCCGCGGGTTCATGACGCCGCTCCGTTCCTGGTGTCGCCGATGCGCCGGCGGCCTTGAACGTCCGGCGCGTATCGTTCCAGCCAGGCATCGATCCATGCCGGCCGAATTCGAATGGTGCGTCTTCCGCTGACGCGCGCGCTTCGCAGCTCCTCCTGCTCGCATGCTGTGTAGATCGTGTCCCGGCTCAAACCGGCGTACTCCGCGGCCTCGGACACATTTAACCAGGGCTTCATGGTGCACCTCGCTCGACGCGTATGCGCGTCCTCGCAACTGTTGCCGAACGTCCATAAAGTGGCGCGCTCTGGCGCGCTGGCCTATGGCCGGCGCGCCGGGAACAGTGGCGCGAGATGCGGGCTGATGTTGCCGGCATCGAAGACCGGGACGCTGAGCGTCGCGGTCGTCGCACGACACGTGGTCATGCGTCCCGAAGCAAGTGGGTCACACTGGCCGCGCTGTTCTCTCGAATGGCCAGGCGATACAGCCACGCCTCGGTGGTGCACCGCAGCCGCATGCCCTGAGGGCGATGCGGTATGCGGTTGCGAGTCTCTGATCTCGAAATGGCACTGTGTGCGATCTCGATTCAGAACCGTGCTGAAGTCAGGAAGTGGGCTGTCGGTCGTGGCTCTGAGAGCGGTGACCTTCAGCGCTCCGCGCCGGATGATCCTCTCGCGGAGGGTGTGCAGTAAGCACGGACGATGAGAAAAGATTACCGCCACTTCGGCGCGCGGTCAACGGTCAAGATCGGTCCAGCTAAGCGTCATCAGACTGCCGACCATCACGTAATGGCCAAGACGTG
>JALYJX010000627.1 GCA_030775065.1 Gemmatimonadota bacterium
AGCTTCCCCTGTACCGGCGTAAATGACGTTCGGATTCGTCGGCGAGATGGCGATGGAACCAACGGTGAAGGAGTCGGTATCATCGAAGATCGATTGCCATTTCATGCCGCCATCGATGCTCTTCCACAGGCCGCCCGAAGCGCTGGCGGCATAGTAGGTGAGCGGATCGCCCGCTACACCGGCCACCCGGCAGACACGGCCACCGGCCGCGGGGCCAATGTTGCGGAACTGGAGGTTCTTGAAGAGCTTGGGTTCGGGGTCTTTGGGTTTGAAGGGGTCGGCTTGAGTGGTGGCAAAAGCGATGATGGCAATGCATGCAATAAGGAACCAGCGCATTTTGATGATCCGGAGTGAGAGATCGCAAAAATCAGTTATACCCTCGCAAACAGGCCAGTTACATAAGCAACTGGCCTGCCTCATCAATCGTTCAAAGTTAAATGACACTACAATCGATACGCCACTAGGAATTGGCACGGCGTACGTGCGTTTCATAGAGGCGAATGTCTTGTAAATATTCACGGATCATCATGTGATATGAACATCGCACACTCGCCAGGTGGTCGGGCGATAAGTCGGTTCTCTTTTTAAGGTTCTTCTCGGAAGTGTGTGGCGCAATTTTAGAGTTTTGGGAGGCTGGTGGTGAGGATTTTGAGACGGAGGTACTCTTCGTCCTGGAAGCCGTAGGCTCTTTTTTGAAGGGAGCGGATTTTGTTGTTGAGTCCTTCGACGAAGCCCAGCGGGACTTTGTTGTCGGGATTGCAGTAGCTGACGATGCCGTCCCAGTGCCGCTCGATCATGGCAGCGAACTTCTGATAGGAAGGTAGTCGCTGCCAACGCAACGCTTGCCTCCACTTCTGGAAGAATCGCTGCGCCTCGTCAGGCGTCACGCATTCCCACAGTTGCCCAAACTGCTCTTTGAGAAGATAGGCTTTGTAGAGTCGTTGGTTGGCCTTGAAGAGCAACTCCAAGGCAGCGTTCCCTTCCTGGCTCAGATTCTCCCGTCTGGTGAGCAAGGTGTACTTCTGCCCTTTGATGTACCGTCGCGAGTCACCCTGGAGCCGACGATACTCGCTCTTGCGAACTTCGTCCAAGGCTGTACCGAGATGCCTCAGGATGTGGAACTTGTCGAAGATGATCTGGGCTTGCGGAACATGGTTGCTGGCAGCAGCACGAAACGCTTTCCACATGTCCATGACGACGAGCTTGATATTCCCCCTGTTTTCAGGGGTTAAACTGGCATAGAAGCGATTCATCGACACTTCGGAACGATCCGTGCCGCCAAACCAGATGGCTCGTTTGCGATGAAGATCCGAGACGACGATACGATAACTGTGACCCGGCCCGATAGAGAGTTCGTCGATGCCCAGGGCGGTGGGAGTGGGCGGCCCTGCCTTCTCTAACTGCTGCTGCATGTAGAGGATGTCGAGGTCTTTCACCGTGCCCCAATGGAGGTCCAGTTCGTCAGCAACATCTTTCACGGAAGACGTGCGACAGCGTCGTCCTACTGAAAGAACAAACCTCTGCGTGTAGCGAGGATTGACTGCCAACCAGGGCAAGTGTTCCCGCTTCACGCCACACCGCGGGCAGAGCACGCGACGATGCGAGAACTCCAAATAGACATGCCGCCCTCCACAATCGAGGTCGCGCGTCTGACGGAGTTGACAATCGTAAGTGCGACGGACGTGGCGTGAGCAGCCACTACAGAGACTTTTTTTCGACGACGCCGCAGTGGGACAATGAAACCAATTGGCTGCTGCTCTTGCTCACGAATACGATGTGTTGGAAGGAAACCAGGGTGACGATAAGCGTCGCGAAGTGATGTCGTTTCAGGCATCCTGAAACCGATACAGGTTTTTCGACCCCTCGAACACCTAGTCCAACCCTATTTTGAAGGCATGGTATCGAGATTCATACCCATTTTCGCGCCACACACTTCCGAGAAGAACCATTATTAATAGGTGGAATGACGGGAGGTTGTCCCCCTGCATTTCCAGCTTGATTGTTGGCGCCCGCTTGCCCAACATTGGCGGCGCCGCACTGATTATTTGTATTATTAGCTTCAGCTTGATTGATG
>JALYJX010000628.1 GCA_030775065.1 Gemmatimonadota bacterium
TCTCCCCAGATTGGCTGATGTAAGAGCCAACCATTCTGTGGGAAGAATGCCTTTTTTACATCCTCAGTCTTCTTCGTTGCGGCTCAGCCGCGTTAGTTTCTTACTTCTCAACTTCTCCGCAAGATGCGGAGAAGTTTCAGGTTCTTAAGCCGCTTGGTTGGCCGCGAGTTCCGGCCAGGAGCGGCGATACAGTTGTACGGCCAAGCCGAGCAAGCGGCGACCTCGCTCCGTCACCTTCCAGCGACGCGTCCGCGACACCTTGGCTATCAACTGCCGCACGTGCAGACGCTTCAGCAACCGGCCCACTGCCGCGCTGTTCCGGTTTGGTTTTGCCGAGGCTTTGGGAACCCCGAACAAGGCTTCTCGGATCTCGCGGTTGCGAAATCCTCGCGCGACGTGGTCCCCTTGCAGCACCGCCGCGAACAAGCCGACATCGTCGCGGCGAGCCGGATTGAAGCCCGCGTAACTGCGTCCCGCAACCACCTTGGGTTCCGTCAGTTGCTTCAACTCCTGGTACGCCGGGGTGGGATCATTAACTACTGCCAGGGCGTCCAGGTAGCGGCGGTTGCACGCCAACGCTTGTTCTCGATAGTGCCCCAAGGACATTACATCCTTGGTCATCGCATACCAGCCCAGCGACGTGCTGCCATCGTGATGACGGCACGTGCGGTAGACAGAGAATTCCTCGGGGGCATTGATGACCGTTTCCACACGCAGGATCAGGCCGAATTTGTCGTACATTTTCAGCCAGTTGGTCTTCATGCGATGCTTGATGCGCGTCCCCGGCCAGCGCTCGGTTTTGTACTCGGTCTGCACCTCGCCCTCCAAATGGCGGTTCAACTTGCGGCCGAGGAAGCCCAGGATGTCCTTGGCGGAGAAGGCCACTACGGCATACTCCAGCAGCTTGCGATACAAGCTGGTCAGCGCCGACGGACTCGAAAACAGCAGGTCCGTGGCGAATTCGGCCTGGTCGGTGACCCAGCGCACGCGATAGCACTTCAGCACGTCGCGCAACAGCGGATTGACCAGGTGAGCGAAGCGGTTGAGGATCTTCGGCCAGTTGAGGGTGGCGAAGCGGTCGGCCAGGCGTTGAGTCCCGGCGGCGTCGTCGAGTTGAGTGAAGGCATTGTGCTGCTGGACGAAGCCGAGACGACGCTGGCTCATCTGCTGCGCCAGCCAGTCGTGGCCGTTGACGTAGACCTGGAGCGTGAACGGGAGCCAGGTCTGAAGACGGACATGCAGGAAGCCCAGTTGCGGATCGAGGAAATAGTAGTAGAGGACTCGTTGCTGCCGCGGCGCAACGCTGAATCGCGGCCGGCCTTCGCCAGGAACGAGGCGGAAGGAAGAACAGGTTTCCTGGGTGCAGAGGATCCCGATCAGCCCGGAAGTAATGCGCTGTTCGCGGAGGATCTTCTGTGCCCATTCATCCTTGCGGAACTTGCCGGTACGGTACAGATACGTCCGGCCCGCCCGCTGAGCAAAGCGCTGGGCATGCTGAACCAGGCGTTCCGAGTATTGCGGGGCCAGTTTCTCGATGAAGTGTTTGCGGCGAACTTTGAGGACGTAATCGACGAAGCGTTCGAGTTCGCGTGGGGCCGCCAGGAACAAATGGCCCTTGAAGATCACGCGATCAAAGCAGTGCAGAGTGTTGACAATAAGGCTGGCGAACTTCACGAGAAAGCGGCATACTGGAGTCATGGCATTCTCCCCAGATTGGCTGATGTAAGAGCCAACCATTCTGTGGGAAGAATGCCTTTTTTACATCCTCAGTCTTCTTCGTTGCGGCTCAGCCGCGTTAGGAAACTTGCCGCCACGTTCGGCTAGTAGTTCAACTGAAATTCGCGCGTGTTCACCAGGCTCCACAGCACCTCTTCCAGGCCCTTGCGCGGGGTGGCGCTGGTCTCAAGATGCTTCAGGCCCGCTTTCATTTCCTCGGCGTTCGGTGGGCGGCCGAGCGCGGCCAGGAACAGCTCTTCCAGCCTCTGCGTGTCGTTTAGCTTGGCGTTGCCGGCCAGCAGCGCAGCCCGGCCATTGTCGGCGGCGATCTTGCGGCGAACCTCTTCGTGATTGGCC
>JALYJX010000629.1 GCA_030775065.1 Gemmatimonadota bacterium
GAATGGCGGGTCAGCAGTTTTCCGACCATTTACGTCATCGATCATAAAGGTGTGATCCGGAACATGAATGTTCGCGGCGAAGCCATGGACAAAGCAGTTGATGCGCTTCTCAAAGAAATGCAGACAGATTTACAGTAGGGAGCAGAAGAGCTAGTGCTGCGTCACAATGTAGAACCGTGGGTTTGTCTGCTGCAAACCCTCCGGGGTTGTGTAATTTGATTGCTGCAAACCGGTGGTATCGCTTCGCTCAACCACCGGCTAACTGCTGTTACCCCTTCTATGAGTACGCCTTGCAGGTCAAGAGAACAATAGACAGAATCTCCTGTTTTTCGATCCTTTTGAAGCAAGGTGTCCAGCGAAGGGACGTACCCTTGGCGGTCACGGCGATGGGCCGTGTTGTTGTTGATCGATGGGTTCCCCGGCCAGTTGGATTCATCCTTCTGTAGTGGGGTCATGGCGGCTCATGACTGAGTGCCCGCCAGCCCCAAGATGCGGTAGGAACGCGGCGTCTGATTCTCCGGGTGTAGGATCAAGTCCTTAAGGGTCGTCAGCAGCACGTCGCGTGATTCCATCTGACACACGGAACCTGGGGGGCTTCTCCTTCGTCCGTTAAGCCTTTAAGGGCGTTTCGTGCGAAGGATGGAAGTCGGTGTTGTCACGGAGCATTTTGTAGATGCTGCGTAACATCATGCGGCAGACCTGCAAGCGACCAATGCGCTGGCCCCGTCGCCTGGCCACACGTTCGTAGGTCTTCTGGTAGCGGGGCAGATGGCGGGCCCACACGCTGGCCTCGATCAGGTAGTGCCGCAGTTGTTGGTCGGTGCCGCCTCCGCCCAAGTGGCCATCGCGGCGAGTGGCATCCGATTGTCGCACGCCTGGGTTCAAGCCGGCATAGCCAATCAAGTGGTCGGCGGTGGGGAAGCGATCAATCGAGCCGATGCGGGCCACGATCGAGACCGACGAGATGACGCTGATCCCCTTGATCGCATCGAGTCGTTTGGCCTCAGGCCATTTCGCATACAGACCCTTGATGGCTTCGATTACTTGCTCCAGCCTCTGCGTCAGGAAGTCGAATTCGTCCAGCTTCCCTTGAAGCACGAGTTGATCTGATGCACTGCGTTGCGTGAGGAACTTCTGCAAACGTTTGCGACCCCGGCCTGACCAGAGATTGCTGCGATCTTCCCAGGTCTCATGGGCCAGATAGCGATTGATCCAGTTCTTCAACGACGTCTGCCGGCTGACCAGGTTCTCCCGATAGCTCACCAGACGCCGCGCTTCACGCAGTTCCTGGGAAGGCTGATCCGCCAGGCCCAAGCGCTGGAGCAGATACTCGTGGAGGATGCGCTGCGTGTCAGCTCGATCTGTCTTGCGACGATGATCCTTGGGCCGCTTGGGAAGCTTCAGCGTGTTGGCCAGGAGGAACTCATCCACCCGGCTGCCCATCAGCGACTTCATCCGCGCCCAGCCCGTCGTGCTTTCCTGGATCCAGATCAGTTGCCCGCCGGAAGGAGTGGCACGACGAGAGTTGGTCACCAGCTGCGCCAACAACTCCCGCCGCGTGGGAACCGTTTGCACCGCTTCCTGGCCCGTGGCGCCGTCGTACTGACGCACCACACAGTTTTCATCGTGATAATCAACGCTCATGATGGTACACTGACGCATGGCAGTCTCCTGAAGTGGGGCTCACGCCCCATGCCGGCTCGCTTGAGCCATACCTTTGTAGGCGAGTTTACTCTCGACCTACCTTTTCAGGAGACTGCTTTTTTGTTTGCTCTCAGCCCCTCATAGCATCTCCGGGGTCAGCACTCAGGACTCAGCACTCAGCACTCAGGACTAAAACGAATGCGCGTCTCCCACCTCTTCGGCGAAACCCTTCGTGAAGCCCCCGCCGACGTCGATGTCGTCAGCCATCAATTGCTCCTGCGGGCCGGGTACGTCCGCCAGCTCGCCGCCGGCATCTTCTCCTATCTGCCGCTCGCTCACCGCAGCATGAGGAAGATCGAGCAGGTGCTCCGCGAAGAGATGAACGCCATCGGCGGGCAGGAGATGACCATGCCGGTCGTCCACCC
>JALYJX010000630.1 GCA_030775065.1 Gemmatimonadota bacterium
ATTGGACGCGATCGGCGTGAAGTACCACGGGCTCAGGAAGTGAAACAGGACGGAGCCGGCGATCAGCAGAACCAATACGATTGCTAGGGCCATAGCGATGGAGCCGGTTGAGTGAGCAGTATACCGGCGGCATGGTATCGAAGGTGTTCAAGCTCGCCAAGCGTGCTGAGAAATTCCGGCGGGTCTGGTCACTTCAGACGTTGCAGTTCAAACACGGACGACAGAGAGCGCGAAAAGATTCGCCGCGTTTACGCATGCAAGTGTTGTGCGCCAATAGCCTTCCACCGCTGCACAAAGTACTGAGCGTCCTCATCGGAGCGCGGACGCACTCCCATCAAAATGCCGCCGTCGTGGATGCCAGTTTCATACTGCTTTGCACGCTCTTCCGGGATACCCCAATCGCTAAGCGCTCCAACAAGGCCAACCGCCAGGCCGGCGGTGCCAGCGGCCGCCAGTGCCACAGCTAACGGCCCCGCGAGAATCAAGCCCAAGCCGGGAAGCGCCACGACACCCACGGCGCATATGGCCGAGATGGCCATGCCGATTCTTCCCCCGGTGGGACCGCCAAGTTCGCCACCCTCTTCTACTTTGCGGCCCAGTTCAGTATTGATTTGACGATCGTCCGAGAAGTATCGTTTACGAGTGTCATCGGACATGACCACGTTGATGTCCCCTGTGCCATAGCCGCGCTGAGAGATTACCTCGTACGCCCGCTCGACACTCTCGCTGTCTCTGAATAAGCCTGTGATCATTTTTGGATCGCCACTAGATGATGCTGCATTTGTCATCGCCTTCTCCCAATCCTTGTCGCGCTCGCTCCACTGGCGATTATATTCCTGCCAGTCTCTTGGGTACAGATCCTATGAAGGGTCGCTGCGTTCACCTTTGGTCTCCTTGAGTCCTGGTTCGTGAAAGCCACCAAGGCTAACCTGAAGCGACCCTTCATAGTATCTATTCGAGAAATAGTCAAATGTTGTGTACGAGGCCAGGTCAGGCGGCGATTCTATCCGCGTCTTCCCACACGCCGTCCTTGAATACCACTCCTTCGATGACTTGAGCCAGGCGGGGAATTCCGTACAGTTTCCGCCAATGTCGCTCGGCACTTTTTACCAACATAAATACCATCGCCAGAATGCTTTCCCGAGACACGCAGCCGCGGGTCTTGTCGGTGCGTAGCCGCACCGTGGCGAAGGTGGATTCGATCGGATTGGTGGTCCGAAGGTGGATCCAGTGTTCTGCCGGAAAATCGTAGAAGGCCAACAGTGACCCCCGATCTTTTTCCAAACACTCCACCGCTTTCGGATACTTGGGACGGTAGAGGGTCAGAAACTGATCGAAGGCGCGCTCGGCCTCCTGCCGGGTGGCCGCCATCCAGATCTCATGGAGCGCCGCTTTGGCCTTGGGCTGTTGGCTCTTGGGTAGCTTGTTCAATACGTTGGCTGTCTTGTGTACCCAGCAACGTTGACCTTGGGTCGTGCCGAAGACTTGGGGAAGCGCTTTCCAGAACCCCAAGGCCCCATCGCCGGTGGCCAGATGCGGATCGAGCTTCAAGCCGCGGGCTTTCAGATCCAACAGCACCTCCCGCCAGGAGGCCTCACTTTCCCGATAGCCATCGCCAAGCGCCAACAATTCTTTCTTACCCTCGGGGGTAGCGCCGATCACCACCAAAATGCACTGGGCCGCATCCTCCAGCCGTACCCCGAAATGGATACCGTCCACCCATAGATACACATAGCGGCGGTTCGATAGATCGCGCCCTGACCAACGCGCGTGCTCCTCTTGCCATACCGCCTTGAGCCGGCTGATCGTGCTGGCCGACAAGCCCGGCGCCTCCCGCCCCAACAAAGCCGTCAGCGCCTCCTGAAAACCACCCGTCGAGATCCCCTTCAGGTATAACCAGGGCAAGAGTTCCTCCAGTGTCTTGGTGCGCCGTATATACGGTGGCAATATCGAGGAGGTAAACCGGATCACCTTCTCCCGGTCCCGAACCCGTGGCATGGTCACCTCCATAGACCCAACGCCCGTTTGTATCGTCCGCCCAGGCAGATGACCGTTACGCACCATACCGC
>JALYJX010000631.1 GCA_030775065.1 Gemmatimonadota bacterium
TCTAGAGTTATGACCCGCCCCTGCTTCTGTTTCGTGTTGGGGAGAGATCCTAGGCCAAAGGGCTCTCGGCCCGAGCATCAGCGACTCGAGGACAAATAGGACTTGCAATTTTCGGGCGTGAATCATCGCGCAGGCCTCCCAGGTCTGAGCTTCGGACACGTACTTTGTGAAGCGAACAGCGGGAGGACGACAATGCCAACCACCAAGCCCGCGATGGAATCGCTCAATAACTGCGAGCGATTGTACGACTTCATCGCGATTACGAGCTTGGGTACTAGCAGAGGACCTCTGTGCGATTCCCTGCCCACCATTCCTTCGCCTGCGCATCGCTCCATAGCTGGACATCGAGAGCGCGGAGCGCCTGCCGCAGGCTGCCGGCCGTCGTCGGCCGCGCATCGGCATTCTTTGCGAGGCACGACAGGACCAGCAGCTCTAATCGCTGCGGAATGTCGATACCGACGCGAATCGATGGTGCTACCGGCTCGTTATGCAGATGCCTTGCTACCATCTCTAACGGGCTCTCCGCTTCGAACACGAGCTTGCCGGTGAGCAGATAATACGCGACGCAGCCAAGCGCATAGATGTCCGCCCGTCCGTCGACAGTCTCACCCAACGCCATCGCCGGAGCCATGTATGCGGGTGTTCCGTTCGTGGGTCCAACAGCGGTGTCAGGGTACACCTCGCCGCTCTCCGCCAGAGACTTGGCCAGGCCGAAATCGAGCACCTTGAGGGACACCTCGCTGCTCGCCGCCACAGACTTGACCAGCCCGAAATTGAGCACCTTCACGAAGTCGTCACGAATGCCGACGTGCCCGACATGAATGTTCGCCGGCTTGATGTCGCGATGCACGAGACCTCGAGCATGCGCTTCTTCCAGAGACTCACACGCCTGACAGAGAATGTGAATCACGCGAGCCGCGGGCAGAGGGCCGTGTTTCTGAACCATTGACTCGAGATCCATTCCTTGAAGCAGCTTCATGACGAAATACAGCGTCTGGTCCTCGGTAACCCCGAAGTCGAACAGCTCTACCGTGTGGGGTGATCTTAGACTCGCTGCGGCTGCCGCCTCGCGGTGAAAGCGCTTGACCGCAATCTGCGCATCGTCTCCATTCCCACCGCCAAGCATCTCGGGTCTGATGAGCTTTATCGCCGCGGGGCGCGCGAGCATTGTATGCGTGGCTCTGTACACTTCGCCCATCCCGCCCCGCTTGAGCAGGTCGCCAAGCTGGTAGCTGCCCATCTCGCGCGCCTTCGACACCTCCTGCCCGAGCATGGTGACCACCCGCGCGATTACGACCGCTACGCCAATAAGCACGTAGTCCGGGTAGTGCATCATCAGAGCATTCAGCGAGGAGTCGAAATGCCACACGCCCCTCTCACGCGCGATCAGCATGCCGATTGGATTCATCGATGCGGCGATCAGGCCGGCGATGATTGTTTTTGGCGTACTAATCGGAATCACTGCGGCGAACATCAGGATTACGACTCCGATCCAGCTGATCGTTGGTGCAATGACCGGCTGGCCGATGCTCGGATCGATGTACCAGTGCGTGATCAAGCCGATGGCCGTCGACGTCAGCACCATGTACCCGAGGCCGAGGTTGGGAATGAACCGCGGCTCCCTATGCGTGTTGCGCGCGTAGTAAAACAGCGCCAGCGAGGCGATCACGGCAACCACTGCGACGTTGTCGCTCAACTGATACGGCGCGAATCCAAGCTGACCGGATTCGGAGCCGAGCTGGAGGTGCCAGGCGATTGACGAGACAGTCCAGAGCGCCGTTGCGAGGAGTGATATTATCTCGAGGCGGCGCGCGGCCTGCTTGAGAAGGTCGTTGGGAACTGCGCTCTCTGGCCTGCGAGAGCCGCCGAACGAACGCGGTGTGGTTCGAGCTTTTGGGGCGATCAGTTCAAGCTGGGGCATTCACTCTCTGAGCGGACATAGGGAGGCGTGCTACTTGAGGCTGAGCGGAACCTCGAACGTAATGCCTGACATCGGAATTCGGAGCATCAGCTCGCTCGCTTTACTGTGCGACTCGAAGAACACCAAGCCGGCAATGTCCTGAC
>JALYJX010000632.1 GCA_030775065.1 Gemmatimonadota bacterium
GTGCTGAGACGTACCGAATCATATTTTCCGCTGTCTTTTCAAAGACTTGACCCACGGTTCGTATTTCTTCCTGTCTCCCCGAAAGTGACGGTGTTTGTCGAGGGTACACACCCGTTAGGGCACAATCTGGGGCACAATTTCCGACGACCAATCTGACGCATGTCGGCTTTGGCCGACAGGCGCGCGAACACCGTCCGCCCGTTTCGCTCCTCGAGCGCCGTGCCTTCGGGCGACGGGAAGATCCACGCTGGCATCGGCTCGCCCTTCTTCAGCCAGCGCACGACGCCAGACCGACCGACAGCGCGGCCTCGAGCTGCGGCGACATCTTCGCAGGGCACACAGTACCCACGGTTGCCAACGTGGGAAGTGTTCTTTCGCGCCGGCCATCGTCCTCGACCCTTGCCACGTCGCTCGCTGCCGAGGGTCAGTCGACAGTAAACTCGTCCCATGACAAAGACCGAGGTCCTCGACCTGCTCAAGGAGAACCGCGACGCGCGGGGGGAGGCGAACTGGAAGGAGATGGGCGACCGCACAGGCGGGCTGACCAGTTTCGGCATCGGCCTCACCAAGCTCCGTGCGATTGCGAAACAAGTTGGGCGCGACCACGACCTCGCGCTCAAACTTTGGAACGAACGCAACCACGACGCAAAGATCATCGGTTTGCTCATCGACGACCCAAAACAACTCACACGCGACCAAGTCGAAAAGCAGGTCGACGGCGCGGGGCCAGGAATGCTCAGCCACGTGCTCAGCTCGTGCGATGCGACCCTCCCCAAGTCCCCCATCGCGTTCGAGATCGCGAAGGGCTGGATGGCGAGCAAAGACCCCGTCCGCCGCAGTTGCGGCTACGGACTCGTATACGAGCTGGCCAAAGACAAGAAGGACAAGCGGCTCACCGACGAGTTCTTTCTCGGCTGCGTCGAGAAGATCGGCAATACGATCGCGAAAGAGGAGAACTGGGTGCGCGTCGGCATGGGCGGCGCGCTCATGAGCATCGGCAAGCGCAACAAGAAGCTAAACGCCGCTGCGATCAAGCTCGCAAAAGCAATCGGCCCGATCCACTTCAGCGACGGGGACAAGAAGTGCGAGCCGATGAACGTGCTCAAGCACCTGACCAGCGACTACTTGCGTAACAAGCTCGGTATATGACGCACTCGGCCAGCGAAGCCAATTACACCAGATGTGGTATGGCCTGAGGGTGCCGACGGCGATCACGCCGCTCGTCGCACTCGGTCGACCTGACGCAGCCAACTTTCGAGCTGGTTCCAACTCGTGAAATTTAGGCTCACCCGCCTCCGCTCTCATTGGCACCTTCACTCCTCCGGCTCCTCATCGTGCGTCAGCATTGTGGACCCGTCGTCGAACAGCAGCGCGGAAGCCGGTCATGGTCGCCTTGGTGACGCTTGCGACGTATGGTATGAGACGCGCTGGCTGCGCTGGTCTCGGGTGGGGATGGGTGAGCGGCTCCGAATAGAGATTGAAACCATGATCAGATCGATTTCTACCCTGGGTGTCTGTCTGCTGCTCGGCGGCGGCGCGCTGGTCGAAACCCAGAACCGCCCCGCACTGAAGGACGTCTTCAAGGACGCATTCGCGATCGGCACGGCGGTCAACAACGTGATCGTCTCGGGCAGGGACCCGGAGTCGCGCGACCTCGTCCTGCGGCACTTCGCCAGCATCACGCCCGATAACGTCATGAAGGCGGGCCCCCTCAATCCGCGGCCCGGCGAGTTCAACTTCGGCCCGGCCGACGCCTTTGTCGCCTTCGGCGAGGCCCACGGCATGTTCATCGTCGGTCACACGCTGGTCTGGCACAACCAGACGCCGGCCTGGTTCTTTCAGGACGCCTCAGGGAAGCCGAACCCGCCCGCGGCCCAGATCGAACGCATGCGCACCCACATCGAAACGGTCGCGGGTCGCTACAAAGGGCGCGTCCACGCCTGGGACGTGGTGAACGAGGTGATCGACAACGACGGTTCGTACCGGCCGACATCGTGGGTCAACGCCGTCGGACATGGCGACGAGCTGGTGAAGGCGGCGTTCCGCTTCGCCAGCC
>JALYJX010000633.1:0-1258 GCA_030775065.1 Gemmatimonadota bacterium
GATCACAACCGCACAGCCGGCAAAGTTTTCGAGCGCCTCTTCGAGGGCGCGCATCGTGTTTACGTCTAGATCGTTAGTGGGCTCGTCAAGGAGAAGGACGTTAGCTCCGGATTTTAGCATTTTCGCGAGATGAACGCGATTGCGTTCGCCGCCCGAGAGCTGACCGACACGTTTCTGCTGGTCCGAGCCGGAGAAATTGAATCGCGACACATAGGCGCGCGAATTCATCTCGCGTTTTCCGAGCGTGACGAAATCGAGTCCGTCAGCGATCTCGTCGAAAACCGTCTTGTCGGCGTCGAGCGAGTCGCGCGATTGATCGACGTACCCGAGCTTTACGGTCGAGCCAACTTTGAAATCGCCGGCGTCGGCGTTTTCCTGCTCGGTGATCAGGCGGAAGAGCGTCGTCTTCCCCGCGCCGTTCGGACCGATAACGCCGACGATCCCGCCGGGCGGCAGAGAGAATTCCAGGTTCTCGAATAGCAGCTTGTCACCGTATGCCTTCGACACTCCGTGAGCTTCGACGACAACATCGCCGAGCCGAGGTCCGGGCGGTATGAAGATCTCGAGATCTTCGCTGCGCTTCTCGGACTCGGTCGCGACCATCTTCTCGTAGTCGTTGATGCGTGCTTTCGATTTTGCGTGACGGCCCTTCGGCGACATACGGATCCATTCGAGTTCGCGTTCAAGCGTCTTCGCGCGCTTGTCCTCGGTCTTCTGTTCCTGTGCCAGGCGACCCTGTTTTTGCTCAAGCCAGCTCGAATAATTTCCCTTCCACGGAATTCCCTCGCCGCGGTCGAGCTCGAGGATCCAACCCGCGACATTGTCGAGAAAATATCGATCGTGCGTGACGGCGATGATCGTGCCTTCGTATTTTTGCAGGTGCTGTTCGAGCCAGCTCACCGATTCTGCGTCGAGGTGATTGGTCGGTTCGTCGAGCAGAAGTATGTCGGGCTTTTGCAGTAGAAGGCGGCAAAGCGCGACACGGCGCTTTTCACCGCCCGAGAGAGTCTTGATCGGCGTGTCAGCCGGCGGACAGCGAAGCGCGTCCATCGCCATCTCGAGCCGCGCGTCAAGGTCCCAAGCATCTGAGTGATCGAGTTTTTCCTGGACCTCACCCTGACGTTCGATGAGTTTTGCCATTTCATCATCGTCCATCGGTTCGGCAAACTTCGCATTGATCTCTTCGAATTCTTTGAGAAGGTTGACAGTCTCTTGCACGGCTTCCTCGACGATCTGCTGGACCGTTTTCGATTCGTCG
>JALYJX010000633.1:1268-2054 GCA_030775065.1 Gemmatimonadota bacterium
CTCCTTGTCGGTGCCCGCGATGATCCGCAGCAGCGACGATTTACCCGAACCGTTCAACCCGAGGACACCGATCTTTGCGCCGTAGAAAAATGAAAGATAGATGTCCTTCAGGACCGGTTTCTTGTCGTAAAACTTGCTGACCTTGACCATCGAAAAGATGATCTTGTTTGGTTCTGGAGTACTCATAAAAACTGATTGCCATCTGATGGCCTGTCGCAGCGTGCTGAGCACGCGAGATAACTTTAGCTACAGGTGGAGCGAAGCGGAACCTGTAGTTTGGAGGCAACAAGCGACGGAGCCTGTGAAACAGGCGACAGAGTAACGCGTGTTACACACGCTCGTCCTCAACTCATCTGCATACTACACACTCCGCTCCGCTTCGTGTGTAGCTAAAGCTATTGCCGCGTGCTCCGCACGCTTTGTGCCTGGCGCCGCTTCCCGCGGATGCCGGCGTTCCATCGTTGACCTTGTTTGGTTCGTTATTGCTCATAAAAAGTTTTCAACGCAGAGATCGCTGAGGACGCAGAGAAAACCAAGCCAAATCAAAAAAGTACAAAATTCGCGTTAAAGCTCTGCGATCTTTGCGGTCTCTGCGTTTCCACTACGCTTTAATAGTCGCTCTCCTGGTGGTTACCTTTTCAATCCGATCCCGCCTCACCTCAAACCCGATTCCGGGCGCTTCCGGTGCGATGATCGTTCCCTGCGGCGTCACTTCCACTTCCGGTTCGATGATGTCCTGGTGCCAGTAACGTTTCGAAGCGGAGACGTCGCCGGGCAAGGTGTAAC
>JALYJX010000634.1 GCA_030775065.1 Gemmatimonadota bacterium
TGTGAAAACGCTCCGCCGGATCGGCTTGTATGCGGGGCTGACTCTCGCGGCCCTGACCTTCATCTATCCATTCCTCTGGATGGCTTCCAGCACATTCAAGCCGCCCTCCGAGGTCGGCACGCTGGCGTTAATACCGGACCAGATCACGCTCGACAATTACCGGACCATGTGGGCACGCGCACCATTCGGACGCGCGCTGGTGAACAGCACGCTGGTCGCCACGACGATCACCCTCGCGGTTCTCGTGTTCGGATCGATGACAGCCTACGCGATGGCGCGCCTTCGATTCCGTGGGCGTCCGGCGCTCAACGCCGCGACGCTCGCGGTGCTGCTCGTTCCCGGCCAGCTTACGCTGATCCCACTCTACACCCTGATCGTGCAGCTCGGCTGGATCGACACGTATGCAGCGCTCATCGTGCCGTACCTGTTCAACGCTACCGCGATTCTGATGATGCGGCAGTTCTTTCTGCAGATTCCGCAGTCCCTCATCGACTCGGCGCGAATGGACGGCATGGGAGAGCTGCGAATTCTGTTCACGATTTTCTGGCCGCTCTCGAAACCTGTGCTGTCGATCGTGGCGATCTTCACGTTCATGGGATCGTGGAACGAGGTGCTGTGGCCGCTGCTCGTCGTTCGCGAGCAGCAGCTCATGACGCTCCCGCAGCTCCTCACCGTGTTCGCCCTCGGCGGTGGCGCCGGCTCGGTCGGCGTGTCACTCGCGTCGGCGATGGTTCTGGTGGTGCCGGTAGTCGTCGCCTACGCATTCCTTCAGCGGAACTTCATCGAGAGCATGGCGAGCTCTGGAGTCAAAGGATAGCTATGCCCTCAGTCTACTTCGAGCACATCACCAAGCGGTTCGGCGACCTGACGGTCGTGGAGGATTTTGACTTGCACGTCGCCGACGGGGAGCTCCTGGTTCTCGTTGGCGGGTCAGGCTCGGGCAAGACGACAATCCTGCGCATGCTGGCGGGTCTCGAGGAGGTCACGACTGGAACGATTCGCATCGACCAGCGCGACGTGACGGCATTGCCGCCGAGGGACCGGGACGTTGCGATGGTGTTTCAGGATTACGGGCTCTACCCGCACATGAGCGTGCGTGAGAATCTCTCGCTTGGCTTGCGCTTGAGGAAAATTCCGCGGCCGGAGATCGACCGCCGTGTGACCTGGGCGGCGGGAATGCTGCGGCTCGAGCCGTTGCTCGATCGCAAGCCGAAGCAGCTCTCGGGAGGACAGCAGCAGCGCGTTGCAATGGGGAGGGCGATGGTGCGCGAGCCGCTCGTGTTTCTGTTCGATGAGCCATTGTCCAATCTCGACGCTGGCCTTCGCGCCCAGATGCGGATCGAGATCGGTGGTCTTCAGCGCCGGCTGAAGACGACGACGGTGTACGTCACACACGACCAGGTGGAAGCGATGACGCTCGGCGACAGAATTGTCGTGCTCGCCGACGGGCGCATGCAGCAGGTCGGCACCCCAATCGAGCTCTATCGTGCGCCCGTCAACCGATTCGTCGCTGGGTTTATCGGCACTCCACCGATGAATTTCATTGACGGTCGTCTCGAGCACGACGGCGGCGCGCCGGTGTTTATCGCTGATGGTATTCGGGTGAAGCTGAGCCCGGGTGTTCCGGCAGAGCCGAGTGCATCCGACTCTGTCACGCTGGGGATTCGGCCGGAAAACCTCGAAACCGATTCAAGTGAGGGTCCATCGGTCGACAGCCCCGTTTCGGGACGCGTGGTGCTTGTTGAGCGCCTTGGAGGAACGAGCCACGTCCATTTCGACGTCGGCCCTCACCGGTTGCTGGCGTCCGTATCGAACGATTTGCTACCGGATGTGGGCGAGCTGATCACCGTCCACGTGCCGGCAGAGCGAGTGCATCTATTCGCGGCGGACGGTCGAGCCCTTCCAACCATCTGAAAGAAGTCAGGCGAGGATTAGAAGCGGGGAACGCGGATCGAGCGACCGCGTTCCCCGCTTCTAATTCCTCTATGTTGCTTTTGCCGTCAGTGAACAGGAACGATGATCGTCAGCTTGTGGACCTTCAGTGACCCACTC
>JALYJX010000635.1 GCA_030775065.1 Gemmatimonadota bacterium
CCTGACGGCCAGGCGCGACATTGCGGACGCGCGCGTTCGCGAGCTTTTCGATGCGCGAAGTCCCGGGCGAGCAGACCGGGTCAAGCTCCTGGCCGGAAGGCTGCGGGGGCGCTCCGAGCCACGAACCGAATAAGGGGCGCTGGCGCGGTGGGCTTCCCGGCCGCACCGTTGTAACCGGCAAACCGCACCTCGCGTAGAGAGAGGGACATGCAAGCGACAGCAGCTCCAACAGCTCCGGCGGCACCGGCGGTGGCACAGGCCCCTCCAACCACGGCGACACCGACGGTAACGGTATCCGTACCCGGCGTTGGCGTGCTGAGCGGCGTTCCCACGACGGGGGCCGAAGTACAGGCGTTGCGGGCGAAGCGTTCGGAGCTGTCCAATCAGCTTGAATCTGCGGCTTCGCGCCGAGCTCGCCTCTCCTCGAGTCTCGACGACAAGCAAGGGGCTGACCGCGCTGGAATCGAAGCGAGAATCGGCGTGCTCGACAGGCGGATAATGCAGCTCGAGTCCGACATCGCCGAGACGGGCCGGCAGCTCACGATGGCGCCAAGCGCGCTGGTTGCGAGCACGGAGTCGTCGCGCGACTTTGGTGGAATGGATTCTTCAGTCGCGCCGGTGCTCTTCGTCCTCTTCGTTCTGGCGCCGATCGCGCTTTCTGCCGCGCGATTGATGTGGAAGCGCGCTCGCGTCCCGGCGAAACCGGCGGGGTCGCCTGATGATTCGCGCCGTCTCGAGCGGCTCGAGCAGGGAATGGATGCAATCGCCATCGAGGTCGAGCGAATATCCGAAGGCCAGCGCTTCGTGACTCGCCTCCTCTCGGAAGCCCATGATGCGCCCGCAATCCCCGTGTCGCAGCGGATTGGCGATGGCGCTCGAGTGGGAAGCGACTCCGCCGAAGCAGCAGAGCGTGCCAGGACATCAGGGGCGAGTATTCGCGACTGATCCGCCTAGGGCGGTGTTGCCGGCGGAGCTCCACCCCAGGCTTTGACGATCGCTTCGCCCATCCGCGCCACCGTGAGGTGCGGCTCGTTGTCCACGATCCATCGCGTGTCCTTGTTTTCCTTCGTCAGGACACAGACGGCAATGCGGTTGCGCAGATAAAAGAGCCCGCACTCGGTGCGGACCTGATCGGTGGCGCCGCTCTTGTGCGCGAACCGCGGACCGCCGGCAAATCGCAGCAGCATCAAGTCGCTGTCGGTGTGCTCGAGAATACGGACCATCTCGGAATCCGCCTTCGCATTCACAGCCTTGCCGCGTGCGAGCAGCTCGAACAGCCTCGCCATCTCATTCGGCGTCGTCACACCAAGTCCGTATTTGACCGAGCTATCGAGCGCAACGCTGGAGTTTCGCCGGAAGCTCTTCGAGTGGACCTTCGTGTGCTTGAGGCCGAGCGCTTCCATCTTGTCCCACACGCGCCGGATGATGATGCGGTCGAGAAGGAGATTCGTCGTCGTGTTGTCACTGATGGTTATCATGAGCCACGCAGCATCATGGACGGTGAGGATCGTCCCCGGATGGAGATGCTGCGCGACGCCTGAGCCGGGCACCTGATCGATCTTGAGAACCGTGAGCGGGTCGTTCAATGAGAGCTCGCCCTTGGTCACCAGATCGTAGACGGTGACCAGGATCGCCACCTTGATGAGACTCGCCGTCGGGAAGGTCTCGTCGCCTCGGCGACTGATTGTCGCGTTGTTCTCGAGGTCGATGACGCTGTAGCCGACTACGCCGCGGTGAGCATCAGCGATGGAGTCCAGCACGCGCCGCAACGCCGCTGTATCTGCGCGCGCCGGCGCATGCAGTGGCGGCTTGGCCGGAGTCGTTTGCTGAGCGGAGGTTGCTCTACTGCACCCGGCGATTACCGCGACCACAATCGAATGGACCAGAAATCGCGCGAGTTGGTGGGGCAAGCGAGTCGGGAAAGGCATGATGTGTTTGGGGGAGGAACTACAAAATAGAAGGGCAAGCTGTGGGCTGACAGAAGTGCGGGTGCCAGCCCGGAGCTGCCTACCCGCAGACACATCCGTTCGGTTTGCCGCACCTCACTGT
>JALYJX010000636.1 GCA_030775065.1 Gemmatimonadota bacterium
GCGGGTATGTTCGTTGATGATGTTGAACACTCTGGCGATCGGCTGGCCCACCGCCTCTACCTGACTCCACTCTGTTATCGCTGCGGCGACGGGATTGAGGAAGGTAATGTTGGCTTGCGTATCGGTAGTAATGACCGCATCGCCTATACTGAACAGGGTGACTTCAAACCATTCCCGCTGCTCGTGCAGCTCGGCGAGTGCGGCAGCCAGATCCTGTGTCTTGCGTTCCAGCGTTTCCTTGGCGGCGAGTAGATCGCGCTCCATGCGCTGACGGACGAGGACAATGCTCTCGGCGTTCTTCAGCGCCGAAGCGTGCAGTTTTTCGTCCTCATCTTTCTCCCAGTTCATTTCCCGGTTCCAAGCACCTCGGCGGCGAGCGCGGTGCCCAGGACGCGCGCGCGGATCTTCGTAAATGCCGTCGCGCGAGTGGTCGAGGTATCGTCGCAGAAAGGTGAAAATCCACAATCGTCGGTAGTGCCGAGCTGTTCCACGGGGATGTATTCGGCGGCTTCCAGAACGCGATCCCGGACCTCTTCAGGGGATTCGATGCGGGGGTTGATGGGTGCGATGACGCCGACGAATATGCGCTGCCATGGTTTCAGATTATTGCGGATGATCTTCAGAACCGACAGGCGGTCGGATTCCCCCGCTAGCGCGACGTAAAAATTGCGCACATTCAGCTGAAAAAGACTGGGCAGCAATTCTGCGTAGTCGACATCTGCGCTGTGGGTGGAATCGCGGTCGCCGCCGGGACAAGTGTGAACTCCGATCCGCCCGCGCTCGGCGGCAGAGAATCGCGCCAAGGCAAGATTGTTCAGATCGATAAAGCTCGCTAGGAGGCTGCCGGAAGGATCGATCTTCACGGCGAGCCGTCCCTCGGTGAAGTCCACCTGCACGCAGTGCGCTCCTTTATCAAGGCAGCGGCGAACTTCGGTTACATGTTCACGCAGCAGGTCCTCAATGAATGCTTCCCGTGAGTATCCCGAAATGGATTCTTCGGGATACATCAGGCTCAACGCGGAAGGAGCAATTACGGCCTGCTTGAGCGGGACATGTGCGAAGCGCAGAGCCTGTTCCAGGTAGCGATCGGCATAGCGCTGGTACCGGAATGGCCCGCCCGTCAAGCGGGGCATGCGCCGCACATGGCCTGCGGCGAAAGGAATCCTGAATCCGTCGGGTGCAGTGTGGGGCGAGCCCTCAACGCTGTAGGTCCAGAAATTATGATATTTTCTCTGCTCGCCGTCCGTGATCACCGGAGAGCCCGTGGCCTCGAACTGCTCGACGGTATCCCGGATGGCTTCCACATAAAGTTCATCCAGCGCGGGATCATTTCCGTCCGTATTCCGCCGGATTGCGTCAATCAAAGGCAGGGGCCGGGGAATACTGCCAATGGGTTCGGTCGGAATGCTCATTAGCTGACCGTCATTTCAAGGGATACGCCACTATCTTAAACGGCTCGCCCGCTTCCAGCGAGGAAGACCCGGCTGCGAGTAGAATGCGAAGTCCCGGCTCGATAAATCAATCACTTAATTCGGCGGCAGCCATGACAGGTACTGACGAGGGCGAAAAAAAACCCTCCAATCGGCTGGACCGCCCGGTTGATGCAACACGAGACCACGTGCTCGGCCCAGCGGATGCGCCGATCACGCTCGTGGAGTACGGCAGCTACGCCTGTCCGCACTGCCGCGTGGCCAATGAAGAAATAGCGAAGCTCCGCGACCGCTTCGGCGATCGCATGCGCTATGTCTTTCGCCAGCGCCCGCTCACCGGTTCGGCATTCGCACGGCGGGCGGCCGAGCTTGCCGAATGCGCTGCCGAACAGGGGCGCTTCTGGAGCGTGCATGTCGAGCTGATGACGCGCTCCGCCACGCTGTCCGAGGAAGATCTGCGGACGGTCGCCGCCGAGCTCGAACTTCACGAGGACAGTGCGGAGACCGCGGGGCGGCTGGCGCGTGCGGCCGCGCGGGTCGACGACGACGAGCAGAGCGCACGGGCGAGCGGGGTGCCTTTCACGCCCACTTTCTTCATCAATGGCCGGCGCTACGA
>JALYJX010000637.1 GCA_030775065.1 Gemmatimonadota bacterium
CAGTATGAGTAGTGCTACGGTGGGTTCGGTCTCGGTCGTTCTGGTCCATGGCGGGTTTGTCGACGGTTCCGGCTGGGAGAAGGTGTATCAGAGTCTGAAGAAGGATGGATATTCGGTCAGCGTCGTGCAAAACCCGACGAAGTCGCTGGCCGATGACGTCGCGTTCACAAAGCGCGTCATCGATGCGCAGAGTTCTCCAGTCATTCTTGTCGGCCACTCGTACGGCGGAGTCGTGATCACACAGGCCGGCACGCACGCGAAGGTCGCGGGCCTGGTGTATGTGGCAGCGTTTGCGCCGGACTCGGGTGAGTCCGTGTCCTCGCTCATCAAGGATCCTCCGCCCGGAGCACCGGTTCCGCCGATCCTGCCGCCACAGGATGGCTATTTGGCTCTCGACAAGGCGAAGTTCGCCGCTTCGTTCGCCGCGGACGTGGATCCGGCAACTGCTGCGTTCATGGCGGATTCTCAGGTGCCGTGGGGAGTCGACGCCCTCTCGGAAACGATCGATACACCTGCCTGGAAATCGAAGAGGAGCTGGTACCTCGTAGCGACGGATGACAAGATGATTCCGCCGCCGGCACAACGCGCTATGGCCAAGCGAGCAGGTTCGACAGTTGTCGAAGCCCCCGGAAGTCATGCGATTTATGTGTCACGACCAAACGATGTGGTTGCATTGATCAAGCAAGCTGCGAAGGAAGCTTCGCTGAAGCAGGCCCCGTCGAAAGAGGCGCTATCTCCGGCACACTAACGCGGCACTGCAGCGGGTCGTCCCTGAGATGGGTAGCGGCGCCGATTCGCCAAAAGCGAGTCGGCGTCCGCTGCACGAGGCACTTTGCCGTGACCGTTTGGCAATTTTCGCCAGAAGATGGCTTCACTTCACTTCTTCAACGCGGCTCCAGCCAGCCGCGCAACACCGCCCAAGGTTGTCTGGGCGGCGTTGAGACCAAGGCGAAAGTCTTTGTCCGAATAAGAAGAGTAGAGGTCGGTCGGCTGGTGGTAGTGGGGATTCCATCCGGCCCCGATGTGCATGCCACGTTCGTTCTCACGCAGGCTAATTGAGGGGACTAGGTCCATGAACGGCGTCGAATCGGTATTCGACATGTGGTTGCCGACCGCGGCCGGATAGTCCGTTGCGTATTTCTCGTTGGCATCGCGGAACAGGAACGCCAGCTTCATCGATTCATCCGCAAGCTTCGAGGCGGATTGAAACTCGATGTTGACGTCCGCTTCGGGGCGCTGTTCGGGGCTCACACTGCCGTCCGCTCGCGGCATGCCGTGGTCCCATAACATCATGTCGTGCTGGATCATGGCCAACCACTTGGGCTCGGGGTACCGCCCTGATCCTGGCGGACTCTCCTTACCCTGCAGTGCCGCCCGCTGTTCGACATAGGCCCTTGCGCCGTTAAGACCGGTCTCCTCATTGTTCCAAAGCACGAAACGAATCGATCGTTCGGTCGCAACATCCGGGCTGCTGAGTATCCGAGCAAGCTCCATCACCAAGGCCGTTCCCGAACCATCGTCATTCGCTGCTTCGCCGAAGCCACGACCATCCATGTGGGCGCCGATGATGTACATCTCGTCCGGGCGCGTGGTACCGACTTTCGTGCAGTAAACCTGCTCGCGTCGTCCAGGGGTCGGTGCTTGAGCATTGAGGGCACGTAGTGCGTGATCCGTCTGCGACTCCGGATTGTTGTTTGGAGCAGCCGACCGTGTAATGCCTCGCAGGCGCGAACCGCCGACCCCCGCACGCATCTCGCCACTGGCAATGACCGCGCTCGGAGTCGCAGCCGCAGGCGTGGGCTGAGCCGGAGGCACCGACGGCTCGTAAACGTAGACCATACGTTCGGTGTTCGTACACCCATACTTTTTGAGTTGCGCCTCGATCCAGTCGATCGCAGCGCGGTTTCGATCGGTCCCCTCTCTCCGATCGCCGAATTGAGTCAGGCCCTTGATCGTGGCTTTGTAGCTTTCCAAGTCGAGCCGTCCGACCAGGACCGCCACCGGATCTACCGCGGCACGCGACCGTTCCGACGCTTCAGTGG
>JALYJX010000638.1 GCA_030775065.1 Gemmatimonadota bacterium
AAGGCCGCCGGCAAACCGATCGTACTGCCGAGCGCATTCGCACCCCGGTCTTCAGGCCCCGACCAGACGCTCTTGTCTCCGGATCAGGCCGCTCAAATCCAGCAACTGGCGGATCTGCTGAAGCGCAATCATCTGACTGAGTTGGAAATCGAACGTACCGGGATGCGTATCCGTATCCGGCACGAGCCGGCGATCCGGATGTCGCCGGTCCAGACGGTGGAAACCGCCCTCAACCAGGCGACCGCGTCGGGCACTGCGTCAACCACCCAGACACATCCACTGGAGGGCACCGAGGGCCAGGTCACGATTACCTCTCCCATCGTCGGCACCTTCTATCGCTCTCCGTCACCCGATGCAGATCCCTATGTAGAGGAGGGGGATTACGTGAAGAAGGGCCAGGTCTTGTGCATCGTAGAAGCCATGAAGCTCATGAACGAGATCGAGTCCGAGGCTGACGGAAGGATCACGAGAATTCTGGTGGAGAGCACCAAGCCTGTCGAATATGGACAACCTCTCTTTTTAGTGGACCCCAACGCCACGCCCTAACCGCCCGGGTCATCAGAGTTCGTGACGAGACTGGCCGGGGACCCGTTCCTCCATTTTGCACGACTGTCGTACGGCGAATGCCGAACAATGCACCAGGCCCCGGTGGCCTATCAGCAGATGCAATCCAAACCGGAATGAATATGGCGCTTTACAGCATGACCCAAGCCGGAGTCCGTCATGTTTAAAAAGGTGTTGGTTGCCAATCGCGGAGAAATCGCGCTCCGGGTCATCCGAGCCTGCAAAGAACTCGGCATCAAGACCGTCGCGATCCATTCCGAAGCGGATGTCGCCAGCCTGCATGTGCGGGCGGCGGACGAACACGTCTGCGTCGGTCCGCCGGAAGCCTCACTGAGCTACCGCAATATTCCCAACGTCTTGAGCGCGGCCGAAGTGACCGGTGCCGATGCGATTCATCCCGGCTACGGATTCCTCTCGGAGAATGCGCACTTTGCGGAAGTCTGTGAATCTATCGGGGTCAAGTTTATCGGTCCCACATCGGAAAACATCGCGTTGATGGGCGACAAATCCAAAGCGCGCGAGGTCGTGGCGAAAAGAGGCCTCCCGGTGACGCCCGGCAGTCCAGGCGAGCTCCGGAGTGAACAGGATGCCCTGGAGGCCGCCAAAGTCATCGGCTTTCCCGTCATCATTAAAGCGTCGGCCGGAGGCGGCGGACGGGGAATGCGCGTGGTGAATAAGCCCGAGGAGTTGGCGCGGGCGTTTCAAGCGGCACAGGCCGAAGCAAAATCCACCTTCGGGCATGACGGTGTCTATCTCGAGCGGTACTTCCTCGAACCCCGGCATATCGAAGTCCAGATCGTGGGTGATCACCGCGGGCATGTGGTGCATCTCGGAGAGCGGGATTGTTCGATCCAGCGCCGCCACCAAAAACTGGTCGAAGAAACCCCTTCACCGGCGATCGATGAACGGTTGCGGCGCGAGATCGGCCGGGTGGCGGTTGAAGCCGTCAAGGCCATTCGCTATTGCAACGTCGGCACGGTGGAGTTCCTGCTCGATAAAGACCGGAACTTCTTCTTCATGGAAGTGAACACCCGGATTCAAGTCGAGCACCCCATCACGGAAATGGTCACCGGCATCGATCTCGTCAAGGAGCAAATCCGGATCGCCTCAGGCATGACGCTTTCGTTCAAACAACCGGACATCAAACTCACCGGGCACAGCTTCGAGTGCCGCATTAATGCCGAAGATCCGGAAAAGTTCACGCCGTGCCCCGGCCAGATCACGAAATATTCCGCCCCCGGTGGCTTCGGCGTCCGCGTAGATTCCGCGATGGAACCGAACGCCGTCGTCGTGCCCTACTACGATTCTCTGATCGCCAAATTGATCACCCACGGGCGTGACCGCCAGGAAGCGATGGCCCGGATGCGCCGTGCGCTGGATGAATTCGTGATCGAGGGCATCAAGACCACGATTCCACTCCACCGGAGAATTTTCAACGATCCCGATTTTCAAAAGGGCCATGTGTCCACGACCTT
>JALYJX010000639.1 GCA_030775065.1 Gemmatimonadota bacterium
GAACGGCAGCGGCTGAAGCTGGCGACGGAGATGGCCGAGAAGGGCGGCATCTATGTGCTCGACGAGCCCACCGTCGGCCTCCACCTCGCCGACGTCGAACAGCTGCTCGAGCTGCTCGACCGGCTGGTGGATGATGGCAAGTCCGTCATTGTCATCGAGCACCATCAGGCGGTAATGGCTCACGCCGACTGGATCATCGATCTGGGGCCCGAAGGGGGGGCTGGAGGAGGCCAGGTGGTCGCCTCCGGGACGCCCGAGAACGTGGCGCAGGCGCGTGGATCGGCGACCGGTCCGTTTCTGGCGGGCGTCCTGGGCACGAAAACGCAGGTGGCAGTTTCATGACGCCTGTGTCAAGAGTCCCACAGGGTGCCATGGAGTTTTTGTGGCTCATGGGCCACAGAAGTGCCCGATTCGATCAGGCACCCTTTGGCCAAAAAGGCAACAAGTCGTTATGCGACAGATATTTAGCCAAACCTGTCAGCGGTCAAGTTAAGTTGGCAGTGGCCTTGCTATGAGTCAGGATTAAGTAGCGTAGATGCCTGCTCAACGAACACTTCGCAAAGTCGCCCCCTGCACCGGGATTGGGCTCCATTCCGGCCAGAAAGTTTCAATCTCACTCAAGCCGGCACCAGCGGACTTCGGCGTTCGTTTCTACCGTGCAGACCTCGGCGTGGAGATTCCGGCTCATGTGTCGTGCCTGGGCGGCCCCCAGCAGCTTCAGACGGGGCTGCGGAGGCAGAACGCATCGGTTGAGACGGTTGAGCATCTGTTGTCGGCCCTCCGCTCCCTGGGAGTGGACAACGCTCTCATCGAACTCAATCAGCCTGAAGTGCCCATCATGGACGGCTCAGCCGCACCGTGGGTCTACCTGATCCAGAGCGCGGGTACCAAGGAATTAGGCGTCTCGCGCAAGACGGTTGAGATCCTCTCGACGGTGGAAGTGCGGGAGGGAGACAAGCGAATCGCCCTCTACCCGTCGGATCGCTTCAAGATTAGTTACACCATCGCGTTCGACCATCCGCTGTTGCGGCACCAGGAGATGACCCTGGATGTCACGGAACAGTCGTTTATCGAGCAGGTGGCGCCCGCGCGCACGTTCGGCTTCCAGAAGGAAGTGGAAATGCTGCGTCAGCGTGGTCAGGCCCTCGGCGGCTCCCTGGATAACGCCGTGGTTGTGGGGGAGACGGGCGTCCTGAATCCCCTGCGGTTCGATGATGAGTTTGTGCGGCACAAGATGCTGGACGCGATTGGTGATCTGGCGCTGATTGGTCACCCGATTCGTGGACATCTGGTCGTCCACCGGGGCGGCCACGCCCTGCACACGGCCTTCGCGAGTGAACTCCTGCGTCAGACCGACGCCTGGCGTTTTGTCGACGGGGTGGAGCCAACAATGGCGCCCGCCGGGGCGCGCATCCCGGCGCGTCACACCGTCCGGTAAGCCGTAAGCCGTAGAGCTAATCCGATTCCGTCGCTTCGCTCGCTCTGCGGACGACCGTAAGCAACCGTTCGTTCTCGAATCGGTTGAAGCTCATGAACAGGCTTTCCTTCAGGTAGGCCCGCAATTCCTCAGGGGTCAGCTGGACGACCAGGTGCTCGAACTCCCGATCCACTTCTTCGAAGCTGTAGTCAAGGTCGGCTTTGCGCGCCAGATCGCGAGAGATGACCTCGATGATGGCGAGCACATCGCCATCCGTGTCCACCGGAGTGCCGGCACTTGTCGTGATGGTGCGCATGTCAGCCTCCAAAACTGGCCAGCGCCGACGCTTCGTCGGCATGGACTTCGAGGAAGTTGTGGGCGCCAGTCATGGTGAGCATCGTCTCGACCCGTTTCTGGACGCCCGAGAGCTTCAAGGCGCCCCCAGCCGTGCTGGCCTGCCGGTAGAGATCCATGAGACAGCCGATCGTGGCGCTGTCGACGTAGCTGACGGTGGAAAGGTCTACGAGGATCTGCTTTTCCCCGGCGGCCACGAGTGCGGCGACGGTCGTCGCGAAGTCCGACAGGATGGGATAGGTCAGTCGCGTTTCCGTGACGTGAACC
>JALYJX010000640.1 GCA_030775065.1 Gemmatimonadota bacterium
GGCCCGAGGAGGCGTGCCCGTAGCCCCATCCAAACTGTCCCTAGTCGAACCCTCACCCGATACCAAGTGGGAGTTAGCCCACCAACGAAAGAGGTGTCCTCATGTACGCAATGCTCCGGACTATGCGGCTCCTGATGGCCGTTCTCGTTGCCAGCCTCGCTTCGGCTTCCTACGTCTCCGCCACCTGCTACACCTGCACACAGTCTCCGCCCCACGTCTGCGTTCCGACCACGGGCCAGGGCTGGGAGGTGTGCTTCAGCGGGGGACGGAACCCCTGTCTGGTCGACGACCTCACGGAGTGCTACGGCAGTGAAGGTATCTCGGACATGCTGGCCACCCGAAGCCTGCTCCTCCGAGTCAGCGAGAAGGTCCAACACGATCTCTTCGCAGGGATGTCGACCCGGACGTTCAAGGGACAAGGGCGTGTCCTGAGCGCCGCCTCGGTTGGCACCGCGTTGGGCCTCTCCGGTGGCGTCGAGTTCATGGACTCCGGCTTCTCGCTCGGGGACGCCGAAGGCGACCGCCCAGTCAGCGCCTGGTTTGGTTACGGAATGCGGGTGCTCGCCCGGGGCTCGTTCCAAGGCGCTGTGATGACTCTGGCGTACGAGGCCGACGGAGCGGCGCAAGAGATTCAGGCTCGCTCCGGAGATTTGGTGCTCGTGTCCGTGCGGGTGAACGGCCAGCCGGCGATTCTGGCTCTGGCGACCGACCGGATCACGCCGGATGAGCCTGGCCTCATCGAGCATCTGACCGCCCTGCAGACACGGTTCCAGGGGGAGGTGGCGGGGTGGGATGCTGAGGCCTTCCCCGCACTCTTTGCGACCCGGTAGACAACCGCGAAACGCCAAGCAGACTGGCGAAATGGGGGCCCGCTCTGGGTGATCCCGGGGCGGACCCTCAATGTGTTTCAGCAGCCCGAAGCTGAAAGGAACGGTGTCACGGGGCGAAACCCCTTCAGAATTGAGCACGCGTCGGAGGTCGCAACGGACGACTAGCGTTTCTCCAGTCAAGAGGGTTGCTCTTGGCAATGCCCTGTATTCAGTGATACGAGTGCTCTGGTTTCCGGCAGTCTCGGGTCCCCCTCAAACCGGAGGTTCAGGCGTGGCACGCAAGAAAACGACGAAGTCAAAGCGCTACAGCGAGGCCGAGAAAAAGAAGATCCTCGCGGCCGCTTCCCAGGAAAAGCTCACGGGCGCGCAGGTGAAGCAGCGGTTCGGCGTCTCCACTCTTACGTTCTACCGCTGGAGAGGCCCGGCACGGCGGAGAGGCTCAATCGTGAGTGCGGGCAAGCCTAGCGCTGGCAATGGGAGCATCCGCGACCAGGTGCGGCAGACGGTCCGCGAGATCCTGCCAGGCGTCATCCGCGCGGAAGTGAACGAGTACCTCGACAGCCTATTCCCTCGCCGTCGGCCGGGGACGGCCTCGGAAAACCGCCTGAGGCGCCAAGCGCCTTGACGCCTGCGGAACGGGTCGGTAGCCTGCGCGGGCAACTAGGGAAATCTCCGAGTCTGAGATCACGTACGGGTGAGCCGTGACGCTAATAGATGCTGGCGATTTTCTTGCGCCTGCATCAATCGAGATGTAGAATTGATTCCTGCCCCCCACGCATCTGGGTCGCCACGGCATGGTGACTCTTTAGCTCTGCCTCGAGAACTGTACTCAGTGTGGACCGTGCGGCACGCATGGTTCCAGGCCCTTTCCAAGGTAACGTTTCACGATACGCAGCGTAACCGCTCGCAGTGAAAGATGCCCGACGTGGGCTAGGAGTCGTGCAAATGGGACAGATCATGCTAGATCCAGCTGCCGGTCCGGCAACAGTGACGATTGACTTCGGCCATGCAGAGCTTGGTTTCTATACTATAGTACTTTGGGACCGATCATTGACGACGAAGGCATTTGTCGGAGAAGGCGGCAGCGGCGACAGACGTTCTGACACTTACACATTGCCCGGTTCGCCACGTGATCTGGCGGGTTGCTGGCTTGACTGTGTCGCAACAATTGTGGCGCCAGCGGTGGCCCCAGGGCAACAGTACTC
>JALYJX010000641.1 GCA_030775065.1 Gemmatimonadota bacterium
CGACCCGAGTCCGGAGATTCGGCACATCACTGCCTGGGCGCTATACGAGATCGAGGATCCTGCAGCGGTGCCTGCTCTCGACGCCGCGCTTCGGGCTGAATCGGACAAGAAGCTCCAGTTCGCCTACATCCGTGCGCTGGCCGCGACGGGCGAGAAATCGGTTGACGCGGTGCGGCGTCTGCTCGAGTCGAGGGACCCGGAGATCAGGAACATCGCAGTGCGGGCACTGGCAGGTGGCAATGCGACAGGACCCTGGCCGTGGCCGTGGCCGGAGCCCAGACCGTTCCCCTGATACGCGCCCGCAACCCGGGCGCGTCACGATAAACTGACGCGCCCGTTTTTTTGGACCTTAGTGCTGATTTTTCAACTTACCAATCGCCTGAATGGCAATGCCTCATCTGAAAGGAGCCGTCATGTACCGACTAGCTGGAGTCGTCGTCGCAGTAGTCATGCTGTCGTCCAACAATGGCGTTGTCGCCCTCGCTGACAGAGTCGGCGGTGAGCAAGTCGTCTCCGCTGACGAGCGCGCGCAGGTAGATGTGACGGCGCTGCTCACCGCCGCGCGCGGCGCACCGCCCATCATCTGCTCGCTCGCTGCCCAGTCGCTTCGCAATTACGGATGGGGCGACTGGAGCGACGCGCCGTCGACGCCGTTGAATTTCGCGGCGCTCAATCGAGAGTACGATTTCGGACCGGAGGCGCTTCCACCGGCCGACGTGGAGAGATTGCTCGAGGCGCTGGCGACCGACGATCCATGCGTCCGCGAGATATCGATTCGCCTGCTCGGCAGGCAGAAAAGCGAGAATGTCGTGAACGGACTCATGACGCGGCTCACTTCGTCCGCGCCGGCTTTGAGAGAAGTAGCGGCGCTCGGCCTCGGATTCGTGCGCTCGCCGCGCACCATCGATCCGCTCATTCGCGCGTTGCGCGATGCAACCCCGGGTGTGCGGGCGAATTCCGCATGGGCGCTCGGTCGTCTCGAGAGCGGCAAGGCTCTCGCGCCGATAAGAGATCTTTATCGCGATGACGTAGAGAAAGTTCGCGAGGCGGCAGTGATTGCATCGGGCCGCATGGATGATTCGACGAGCTCGATCCCCGCGCTCATCCGGGTCGTACGACAGGACAATTCGCCGCAGGTCCGGCGGGCAGCAGCGTGGGCGCTGGGACAGCTCGAGTCGCACCAGGCAATCGAGGCACTGACCGGCGTACTCACGCAGGACAGTGATGCGCGTGTTCGGGAGATGGCTGCGTGGGCGCTCGGACAGGTTGAAAGTCGAAACGCAACGGCCGGCCTTGCGACGGCGGCACGCCGAGATGCGGACGATCGCGTGCGCGAGACCGCGACGTGGGCGCTTGGTCAGCTCGAGGACCGATCGGTGGTAGAAGTACTCGGCAACATTGCTGCGAGCGACAAGAGCCCACGAGTTCGCGGAACCGCAGCGTGGGCGCTCGGTCAACTGCGCGGTGGAAAGGCGCCGCCGGGATTGCTCCAGGTGCTGAGGGACGAGAACGACGACGCGCGCCTTAAGGCGGCTTGGGCGCTCGGGCAGATTGGGGACGCCGCAGCAATTCCCGCGATCCGCGAAGCGCTGCGTCGCGAGACGAGTAGCGAAGTGCGTCGCGCGCTGATTCGCGCGCTGATGCGCTCGGGCGAGCGCTCGCAGGCGACTCTGACGGACCTGCTCAACTCGGGCGATCCGCAGGTGAGGGAGGCGGCGGTGCGCGGGCTTGCGGGGAACAACTCGTTCAATCCGTGGCCGTGGCCGTGGCCGCGACCCCGGCCGATTCCGTGAGACCATGCGAGTAAAGGTCAACTGATAAAGGCAAGGTATCAGGCGTCTGGTACCAGATTGCCTGGCGTCAGGAACTGCCCGGTGACCTATCTCGGCGCCCGATTAGCATCTCTGCAGGGTCATTGGGTAGTTGCTGGCGCCTGGATTACCTGAACTACCTGACGCCTCATACCTTGCCTTTTCAGTCTACAGGGCGCCGGATTATCGCCTTTCCGATCTAATTACATCTGGCCCCAAC
>JALYJX010000642.1 GCA_030775065.1 Gemmatimonadota bacterium
GTACGCGGCAGTCCCGCCGGCAAATCGCGCCCGGCTCGACACGGCCTACGCCAACGCGATGAGGGCGGTCGCCCGGAGTTATCCGAACGATCTCGACGCTGCTGCACTCTACGCCGAGTCGCTGATGGATCTGCGACCCTGGAATTACTGGACGCCAGCGGGAAAGCCGTACGCCGGCACGCAGGAGATAGTCCGGCAGCTGGAGCGAGTGATCGCGCGCAACCCGCAACACCCCGGAGCCTGTCATTACTACATCCACGCAGTCGAGGCGGCAAATCCCCAGCTCGCCGTCCCCTGTGCTGAGCGGCTTGCCCGTCTGATGCCGGGCGTTGGCCACATGGTCCACATGCCGGCCCACATCTATGTCCGCGTGGGCAGATATAGCGACGCGGCAACGAGTAACGTCCACGCGATCCACTCCGACGAGGTCTTCATCGAAGGGCAGAAGCCGACGACGGTCTATTCACTCGCCTACTACCCGCACAACATCCATTTCCTCGCCTTTGTCTCGACGTTGGCCGGGAAGAGCGCCCAGGCAATCGAGAACGCCCGAACGCTGAAGTCCAAGGTCAATCTCGACGTCGCACGATCGGTCGGGATGCTCCAGGAGATGGTTCCATACTACGCGCTGACGCTCACGACGTTCGGGCGTTGGGATGAAGTGCTCGCCGAACCGCTCCCGCCGTCCGACATCCGCTTTCCGCTCGCGATGGCGTACTACGCGCGCGGAGTCGCACACGCAGCGAAGGGTCAATTCGCCGAGGCGGCAATCGCCCTCGACACAGTCAAGGCAATCGACGCGGCCACTCCTGCCGACGCCGAAGCGAAGACACCGGTCTCCATTGCTGTCCACGCGCTCATTGCGGAGATCGCAACGCGAAGCGGCAAGCACGCTGAGGGAATCGCCCACTTCCGCGAGGCTCTCAAAATCGAGGATGCCGGACTCTACTTCGAGCCACCGAAATGGTACTACCCGATCCGCCAGTCACTGGGTGCTGCGCTGTTGAAGGCGGGGCGGAACGCGGAAGCTGAAGCCGTTTACCGCGAGGACCTCAAGCGGTTTCCCGAGAACGGGTGGTCGCTGTTCGGCCTTGCTGCTGCATTGAGGGCGCAGGGCAAGTCGGCCGAGGCGACGGCAGTTGAGAGACGGTTTGCGAAAGCCTGGGCTGGAGCCGATGTAAAGCTCACCGCGTCGCGGTTCTAGGATTGGGGAACGGGGAACGGAGAACAACTCCGTTTCCCGCTACCCGTACCTGTTGGCTGTTACCTGCGTGCCGCTATCCGTCTGCGGTTGCACGTTACCCGTTACCCGTTGCCGGTCTTCGGGGGGCCGTCGTCCGGCGGGTCGAGCTTTTTCAGCAGGCCATACAGCATCTTGCGCACATCTGCGACTCGGACGAGCAGACCCGAGTAATCGGGTTCCGTGACCATCCCGATGTCTCGCGCAAGCTGAAGGTGACCCTCCACTTCAGACACTGAAGCGATGGAGCATCGCACATACCGCGCAAACTCGAGAGGACTGTGGTGGACGCTCCCTTCAACGATAGTTGTCGGCACAGAGATCGCAGCGCGCACCAGCTGATCGCGAAGCTTGCTGCTTCCAACGCCGTGCATGCGAGGAGCAATTCGGTGCGCATCGACAGCCATATCCTGAGCCGCCCGCCAAACACGCAGTCCTCTGAAGTCGCTCACGCCGGATCATCTCCGAGCCGATGTCAATCAGCATCACCGTTCAATTGCAGGAGAACACCGAATCGCGCCTAGCCGGCTTTGGTAAACGGGATTGCGGCGAACGGCTCTCGGTCTGCTGGCAGCAGGCAACAGGGGTCGGCGAACAGGCGACGGCTAACGGGCGACAGCCAACAGGTACGGGTAGCGGAAACGGAGCCTTAACTCTTTCCAGTTTCAAGAGAACCAACAAACTCTCGTGCAGCCGCAATGACATTGTGTCTCACTTCCTCGAGCGTACCGGGTACCAAAGCGCCAGAAGCGCGAGCGTGCCCGCCCCCGCCAAACAGCCGGGCGAACTCG
>JALYJX010000643.1 GCA_030775065.1 Gemmatimonadota bacterium
CATCCGCATTCGATACGAGCATTCGCTGTGCCTCGCCGGCCGGAAGCAGGGGCCCATCGTCCACAGCTTGACCCTGCTTCCCAAGGAAGAGGTCCGCATTTACGAGTACGATCGGTACAGAAGGTCCACCGCAGTGACCAATCGTTTCAGCGTGCGGACGTCGTTCTACACGCTCACCCAGCGCGTGCAGGATGCCTACTCGAGCACCAAGACCGACGCGGGAGGGTCCGTTTCCACCACCAGCAGCGCGTCGGCAGGCGGGGGCGGCGGGATCGACCTGCCCCTCATCGGTAGCTTCGGGGGTAGCGCATCCGCCTCGGCGAGCTTCAACACGGCCGCGTATTTCGACGTTGCGAGCGTCAGCGAGCAATTCAGCCACGTCGCCGAGACCAGTTCACTAGCTGTGGAGAGCGAGCGCTCGATCGTCGTCAGCACGTTCGAGGACCAGGAGAGCCTGCACTCGACGGCGAGGACGCTTCGCAACGACAACGACTGCAGAGCCGTCACGTACTTCATCCGGCGCGTCTTCGAAGTCTACAAGCTGACGACTCGGATTGTCGCGATCGAGCTGCAGATCGGAGACCGGTGGGTGGATCTGGGCGCCGCACCGCCCGAGATCCAGGGGATCGTGAAGAAGTACCTGGTCAAGATCGATGTCGGCGCCCCGCACGATCCGGAGGTCGAGATCGCGCTGCCGACCGACGGCCTGCTGTACGAGGCGGAGCTCGCGCACTGCTGCTCGTGCGACTGCGAGCGCGAAGCGAAGACGCGCTTGGAGCTGGAGAAGCTGCAGCTGGAGAATCTCAACCTTCGTCTGGAAGCGGCGAGGCGCCAGAAGCGGCTCGATGCGGGGGAGTTCGATCCGTTTGAGCCGGCGCCGCCGGCCCCCGAGGAGGCGTAGAGCCCTGCGCTGGGCGGCTGGCCCCTCATGGCTGGGCGCCATCGCGGTGAATGCGCGTTAGGCATCGGCTATGGGATGTCGCTCACTCAGTATGGGAGGGAGGCTTCGATGGTAGGGTCGACGAGCCCTGCCATTCCAGTCCTGCGGAGATTCCGAGAGAGAAGTGCTTCGCAATTGGTGTTGGCCTCCTGCTCCGAGAACAGGAGCCCACGAAACTCACCCCCGAATCCGGATAACAAAGACCCCCACAACGCAAAGCGTTGCAGGGGCTGCACTTGATAAGTCGGGGCGACTGGATTTGAACCAGCGACCTCCTGCTCCCGAAGCAGGTCAATACACTAACCAACTACTACATTCTGCCGGACTCTAGAGGGAAACCGGGCGTCGGTGCCGGAGTTTCCCGACATCAATGCCGTACTCTGCAGGAAGAAACTCACCCCCAAACTCACCCCCGCGATTGCACGAGGCGGGCTGCTACCGCAAGTCAAAGGGTGTGTCTCGAAGTCCGCAATAATCGGCAGATGATCGGTCAAGTTCTCTCCGAAGACCGCGTCTTGGGGGCCCGCGTCGTACGAAACGAGACAGTTCGCAAGTGGGCGAGCTCGGTCGATAGGCCAAGCCGGGCTGTACACCGGCACAGCCGTGAGGTCAAATCCTGCGGCTGGCACTTCATTGGCGATCAGGTTGCCTGAGAAGTGCGAGATCTCTGAGTTGACCAAATCCGCTTCAGCGCGAAGAGCCACTGCGCTGTCCAGCCCGACCCTTCGCTACAATGCTGGTTTTGAATCTCTGTGGTTGCCCCTGACGTCCTACCGCAAACTCCTCTCGGCAGTCATATAGAGCTCGTACATGCCCGGTACCGTTCCAACTTCGTGTAACAATGTCTTCTGCATTCACCGACGCGCTCGACGCTGAGTTGTCCTGGCTTCGTGTACCCGAGCTCTCGGTCGGCATCGTGGGCTGTATTCAGACGCACGGGTCGCTCGCCAACTGGCACCCGCACATCCATATGATCGTGACCGACGGCGGCTTCCGCGAGGAAGGCACCTTCGTCCCCTGGCCCGCGCACGACACCGCAGCCCTCACTGAAGCATTTCGCCGCACGGTGCTCCGGCTCTTTGTCC
>JALYJX010000644.1 GCA_030775065.1 Gemmatimonadota bacterium
GTTTGGCTCCGCGGTATTGGAGGCCCTGTCGGATGAAGGGATCTCTCATTTGCGGAAAAAGGTCATCGGCCTTCCGGATTGGTACATCGAGCAGGGGCCGCAAGATTTGCTGCGTGAACGGTATGGCTTGACGACAGACGGAATTTACACGAATGTCAAAGCATTGCTCGGAGCCGCCGTCGCCACAGATGAGGCGAACCGGATGGCGTCCCTTATCGGGAACTTGCCTCAGGGAGATGAGCAGGGCAGCTAGCCGACATCCAGCAGAATCGAGAAACTGAAGGCCATGCATATCACCAGAAAAAAGACGCGGCAGATTCAGGCGGGGTCCGTGAAAATCGGCGGCGATGCGCCGATTTCGGTCCAATCGATGTGTTCGACCGATACACGCGATGTGACGGCCACCATCGCCCAGATCCGTCAATTGGAGGAAGCGGGGTGTGAGATCATTCGCGTCGCCGTGCCCGACGAGGCGGCGGCGGCCGTGCTTCCCCAGATCAAAGCGGCGATGACAGTGCCGCTGATCGCCGATATTCACTTCGACCATCGTCTGGCCCTCAAGGCGGCCGAAGTCGTCGATTGTGTACGCATCAATCCAGGTAACATCGGAGCCTGGTGGAAGGTGCAGGAAGTTCTCAAGGCGGTCAATGAGCGTGGAATTCCATTACGAGTCGGAGTCAACGGAGGTTCCCTGGAACGTCCACTCTTGGATAAATATGGATGGCCTTCACCGGAAGCCCTTTCCGAATCGGCCCTGAATGCAGTCCATGCGTTGGAAGACGAAGGCTTCACCAATATGAAGGTGTCGCTCAAGGCCTCCGACGTGCACCATGCCATCGATGCGTATTACCTGTTTTCGACCCAGGCGAATTATCCGTTGCATATCGGCATTACGGAAGCCGGCACGGCGATGACCGGCGCGGTGAAATCCGCCATCGGTCTTGGGTGGCTGCTCTCGCAAGGCATCGGCGATACGCTGCGTGTCTCGCTCGCGGCCGATCCGGTCGAAGAGGTCAAGGTCGGCTTTGAGATCCTCAAATCTTTGGAGTTGCGTCACCGTGGCATCAATGTGATTGCCTGCCCGACCTGCGGCCGGGTGGAGATCGACGTCGTGCGTATGGCGAACGAGTTGGAAAAGAAACTGGGCCATATCAAGACCCCGCTCAACGTGTCCGTACTCGGTTGTGTCGTGAACGGCATCGGGGAAGGCAAAGAAGCGGATATCGGGATTGCCGGTGGAGAAGGCAAGGGCATTCTCTTCAAAAAGGGCAAGCTGATGCGCAAGGTACCCATTGAAGATTTGATGGACACGCTGATTCGCGAAGTCGAGCTCCTGGCCAAAGAAAGAGAAGCTGAAGCCGAAGGAACAGTTCAGGACGCGGCGGTTTCGCAGGACGGGCAGCCGGAATCAGGGTGGGAGTTGATCGGTCATGCGGCGGATGAACACTCGACTATTCGTCGGGACATTCCCGTGCTTCCGAACAAACGGTAGTGCGCCGCAGGTCCATCATGCAGGTAGCCTGTTTCGATTATTCCTTCCCTTCTCCCCGCTTCGCGGTTGAGTTCCTGAAGCTCCCCCTTCTATAATCCCAGCGGTGGCGCCGTACCCAAGTGGCTAAGGGAGCAGTCTGCAAAACTGCGATGCGGCGGTTCGAACCCGCCCGGCGCCTCCAAACATTCTTACTGATATCTCAGAGGGTTCGATGATTCTGACTGGACCCTTCATCCAGACTCTCTTTTGTGCTGCTCTCGGTTTCAGCTCCACTTATCTTATCGCGCCTACCGAACAGCATATTTCGTCTTCCATGCGGGAAGGTCGCGTCGCTGATGTTAAGCCTTCGGTACAGATCACCTACCGGAGTGCCGGCTTCCGCCGCCGGCCCGCCTACACGATCGGTTCTTAGGAGAACTTCGACCGCTTCATAGGTCCGTTCCTTTCGCAAGGGACTGCCGAGCTGCCATCGTACACTAGTTTGGAAGTGCCGTCGTTTTGGGGAGAGACGTCAGCATCACACAGTCTGTGCC
>JALYJX010000645.1 GCA_030775065.1 Gemmatimonadota bacterium
TGGCTCACGGTCCCGCTCACGGGGTACCGGTTCACATGGACGTTGAAGACGTTCATGAAGATGGACATGCGGATGGCGCGACCCTTGATGAACGCCGGCTCATCTACCTCCGTCAGCATTATGAGCCGTCCGTCGGCGGGAGCGACGACGAGCTGGGCGCCTCGGTCCCCGGTGCGTTCGGGATCGCGGAAGAAGTACGCGACCCAGAGAGCGATCAGCGTTACGATCACTGCGAGCAGCCACAGTGTCCACGACCTCCGTGCCACAGCGAGCGCGAACGCTGCTACTGCGGCGAGTGTCGCTATGCCAATGAAAAGGTAGCCTTCACGCGCAAAGTTCAATGGATCGGTCCATTCCGAAGAGGCGCGCCTGTCAACCGGCGGAAGATTTCGAGATACCGGTGGCTAGTCGCGCGCACGACGTCCGGCGGCAGGGGCGGCGCTGGATGCTCGCCGTTCCAGTTGCCGAGTCGCCGCTCACCGTCGAGATAATCGCGTAGCGGCTGCTTGTCGAAGCTCGGCTGAGTCCGGCCGGGCTTGAAGCCCTCGTGCGGCCAGAATCGGGAGCTGTCGGGAGTCAGCACTTCGTCAACTAATATAACCTCCGCATTGTCGAATTCCCGCGAGCTTCCCGCGTATCCAAACTCCAGCTTCGTGTCCGCGATGATGATGCCGCGCTCGCCGGCGACCGCACGGCCGTAGTCGTAGACAAGGCGTGTCAGGCGCTCGAGCTCGGCGGTGGCTTCGCTCCCCACGAGCTCGCGCATCTTCGAGATGGTGATGTTCTCGTCGTGCCCGTGCTCGGCTTTCGTGGCCGGGCTGAAAATCGGCACGGGCAGGCGCTCCGCCTCACGGAGGTTCGGAGGCAGTCTCTCGCCGGCCAGAGTCCCGTGCGCCAGATACTCCTTCAACGCCGAGCCCGCAATGTATCCGCGAATCACGCATTCGACCGGAAACACTTCCGCGCGAATGCAGAGCATCATCCGATCGCGCAGCTCATCGGCGTGCGCAAAAAGCTGCGGCAGCTGCCGAATGATCTCGTCACTGTCGGCGGAGAGCATGTGATGGCGAACGCGGCCGGCAAGCTGCTCGAGCCACCATGCCGTGAGCTGCGTGAGAACGGCGCCCTTGAACGGGATTGTCTCCGACATCACGACGTCGAAGGCGCTCACGCGATCAGTCGCCACGAGCAGCAGGCGCTCAGAGTCGACTTCGTAGACGTCACGCACCTTGCCTCGCCGGAGCAGCGTGAGGGGAAGCCCTGTCTCCGCGACCAGCACCTAGACGCGCACCTCCGTGTTGCCGGCGCCGACTTCCGCTCCCGCGAGCAGCGGCGCGACGACCTCTTCGAGGAACTCGTCCACCTGCTGGGGCGCTCGACCGACGAATGCCCGCGGGTCCGCCGCATCCTCGATGTCATGACGGCTCAGGCCGAGCCCGGGGTCGCCGGCCAGCCTATCGAGTAGTCCACCGGATTCGCGTCCATCTGCGGCATCTCTCGAAAACGCGACGGTATGGCGACGAATGGCTTCGTGAGCGTCCTGACGATCGCGTCCGCCGCGGACCGCGCGCACGATGAGACGCTCTGTGGCCATCAGAGGAAGCTCGGCGCGTACACGCTCGGCGATTCGGCTGCGCCGCACCTCGAGTCCCGATGCAACATTACTCATGAGAATCAGAATCGCTTCGGCAGCGAGAAATGATTCAGGAATGACGAGCCGCCTGTTCGAGCTGTCGTCGAGTGTGCGCTCCAGGAACTGAACCGAATGTGTCTGGTTCGCGTTGGGCTCGAGCGAGAGAACGAAACGGGCGAGACCGGCAATCCTCTCTGATCGCATCGGGTTTCGCTTGTAAGCCATGGCCGAGGAGCCAACCTGCTCCTGCTCGAAAGGCTCCTCGATCTCGCCGAACGCCTGGAGCATGCGGATGTCGCCGCTGAACTTGGCTGCCGAAGCGGCGATGCCCGCGACGACAGCGAGAATCGAAGCGTCGATCTTGCGCGTGTATGTCTGGCCAGTGACAC
>JALYJX010000646.1 GCA_030775065.1 Gemmatimonadota bacterium
CCTTTTTCTCATCGGACGGCTTGCCCCCGTCCGCCCCAGCGCAGGTACTGATTACTGCACTTGTCAAGTGCGAAAATAAACATCTTGGGAGCCCGTTGCACAGATCGTAAAAGAAGATCTACCGATCGAGATCTCACTCTCACGGCAGATCTTGTCATTCTTCCAGATGATTCCTTTCATATCTAGGGAATGCTTCGCCACCCCCGTCAGCCTTTGCTTTGTGCCGGGGTTCAACAACGTCTCGCTTGTCGATCAAAACAACTGTTACGCGTTCAAACCAAGTTCAGTCATCCGCGCCAGGACTTCGTCGCGTGGCGCCAACCTCCTCGGAATGTTCCGTCGTTCAAATCGTATGATGTCGGTCTCGACACCGAGTTTCATCAGCGCATACTTGGCAAACTGCTTGTAGGTCAAACCCAGGCGGACATCCTCGCTCAGGCTCCAGGAGAGCAGCAGCATTTTATAAGCCAGGTCCTCTTCTGTTGCATGGATGTCGGTCTCTTCCTTGCTCAACACATGCCAGATGGCGATCACCACAATCGCCTGATTCGGTTTACGCATGCGCTTCAGGTGTTTTTCGAACTCTTCTTTCCAAAACGGGGACATCCGCACAGCCCGCCAAGCAGCTTCCACCATAGCCCAGCGTAATTCCCGACGTCCCTTCTTCGTGATCTTCTTTTCCTTGTGGGTCTTGCCGCTGTCATGAACACCGGCTCCTAGTCCTGCATATCCAACCAACTGCCTGGCATTTTCGAAACGTGAAATATCTCCAATGGCAGCCAGCACGGTCATTGCGACAATGAATCCCACGCCCGGCAGTTGCATGATCTGCAAAGCTTGTTTGCCCCAGGTGGAACTGGTGCTTTGGCGCTGGAGCTCTTCATCCACAGCCACCTTCAGTTTTTCCACTTCCTGCAGCAGCGTCAGTTCCTGGCGGATCTGCATCTTCTCGAGTGTGCTGACGTTTTTCTGCGCCTCCCACCATGTTTGGTCCAGTAGTCCTGCCTCGGACAATTGCAGGTTGTGCTTGTGCAGCAGACTTTGCAGGCGATTGCGAATCATTACGCCGGTCTTGACCAGACGCCCACGATAGGAGGTAAATGCTCGCAATTCCCGCACATACATCGGTGGCACCCACACTTCCGGGACGATCCCACCCACGAGCAGTTTGAGCAATCGTTTGATATCTTCCTTGTCCGTTTTCACTCGGGCATTGGCGATCTCACCTACTTCTGCGGCATTGGCCACCAGCACCCGGCTCGCCAAGGGCGCCACAATGTCATAGGTCGTCCACACGTTCGTTGTCGTCTCAAGCACGACAATATCCCCGGCGCGAATGTTCTTCTTTGCCCACTCCGGGAACTTCTCCGTGCTTACTCGCCGCGGCGTGAGGACCCAATCCTTCTCCCCGTTCCAGGCTCCCACCAGGAGGTATTCCCGGTGGATGTCGAGTGCCATGTATCTTTCGTAACCTCTTGTATCTTGTCCTTTTTTCATGCTAGACTCCTTCATGGTTTGGGACGTGGCTTTTAGGTTTGGAGCTGCAGGTACCGATACGGGTTTCTGGCAATCCGGTTGCCAGTCCCAGATTAGTTTCCGCCGGGTGTCCATATAACGCAGCGAGCTTCAATCTCAATTGCGGTGAGATTGTTCCCATACCCGCGGGCGGACAACCCAAACGCTCACATCCCATCCGCGTTCCCGGCGATGAAATCACCTCAAGGATACGCCGATGCCACGTCCCAAACAAGGACATTCTAATAACGCCAGCCGTTGGGCAGCAAGATGATTTTTCAGAGCAGCATTGAGGCGAGGTTCAAGATGAATGTGATTGAAGAGCAAGCATCGCTACAGTTGTCTGCACTTGCCGAAGTAAGCGCCAGCTTGCAGAAGGCGGGAATCGCTTACTGGTTGTTCGGCGGCTGGGCAGTCGACTTTTACGTTGGGTCGGTAACAAGGTTGCATGACGATGTAGACTTGGCAGTGTGGTTCGTGGACGTTTCGCAGATTGCTAAGTTG
>JALYJX010000647.1 GCA_030775065.1 Gemmatimonadota bacterium
TGCTTGGCGTTCTGACGACGGCTCCTGGAAGTGGGCTTGGCGGCGAATTCGAGTCCTACACATGGCGGGCGTCGTCGCTGGTCGCGGTCGCGGCACCCACGCATCCGCTCGCGATGCAGCGTGCGCCCATTGCGCCGGAGGCCACGCGCGGTCACATGCAGGTGGTCTGGACCCCTGCCGACGCGCCGGCAGCAAGCCCTGACATGGGCGTCCACGCCCTGGATCGGTGGTACGTGACCGATTGGCACGCCAAGCTTGCATTGATCGCCGAAGGCGTGGGATGGGGAAGCCTTCCGGCGCACCTCGCGCAACCCGAGATTGATGTGGGACGCCTGGTTGAACTGGAGATGCAGAGCTGGGAAGGCAGCGATCAGATGCCAAGGATTCCGTTGGCGATCGTGCGACGCTCCGACGTCTACCTGCGCCCGGCGACCGAGGAGCTGATCGGTTGTTTGCGACGACAGGCCGGCGACTAGGAGCCTGGGCCGCAGGAACGTGATTGCATGTATTGCGTCATGACTATGCGCGCGTTCCATCGGCGCTACGAGGACGATGGTCGACGCAATCAGCCCTTCGATCCGGCGCTGATGGTGAAGTTGCCGGTGTACGGATATGCGACGGGCGTGGTGTCGTCGCGTCAGATTGACAAGCGGCTGCTGAAGGATGTGGCGTTTTGCGTGTTGGCGGCGGATAACGCGCCGGGCGCGTCATTCAGACGGATGCTTACGGCACCAAGCTGAATCACAAGCAGCACTATCAGATTACGGGCGACAAGATCGTACCCGTCAGCGCACTCGGCTATCGGCAGTACAGCAAGCCGGCGTTGGTGATCGAAGGCACGAAGACCGCAAGCCGCTAACGCCAAGGGCACACGGGCCCAAGTCGGGTGTCAGGGCGGTCACGCTAGAAAAAAGAAAGTGAAAGCTGAGTGTCGAAGCTCAGTCCGCCTTCGGGCTTCAATCCCGAGCGGACGCCGCCGGCAATCACAAGTTGGCGCATGCCGGCAGCGTCAATCGATATGCTCAATTCGACGCCGTTCCGATGCTCTGAGCCGCAGCCTTGATCAGTGCTGCCACTTCCTCCGGCTTCGACACATAGATAGCGTGGCTGCCGCTGACCTCAACCACCTTTGACCCGGCTCGCTTCGACATGAACTGCTGCGCGGGAGGCGGAATCATCTTGTCATCGGTCGCAACCAGGTACCAACTCGGCTTGTTCTTCCAAGCCGGTTCAGTGACTGCGCCGTTCAAAGCATCCAAGCCCCATGGCACCTGCGAATCGGCCATGAACTCGGCTTTTTCCTTATTTACGTCAGCCGCGAAGCTTTCAGCAAACTTGGCCTTGTCAAGAAACAAGAACCCCTCCTGTGGCGGCAGAATCGGTGGAACCGGTGCGCCGGGCGGCGGATCCTTGATTAGCGCATTGACCGATTCTCCCTTGTCGGGTGCAAACGCCGCGATGTAGACAAGCGCTGCTACTTTGGGATCGTTTCCAGCCTCCGTGATGACGACACCGCCGTAAGAGTGGCCAACCAGAATGACAGGCGAATCCAGTCCCGCCAGGGCGAGCTTCGTCGCGGCGACGTCCGCTGCCAATGACGTCGTCGGATTCTGAACGATGGTTACGTTATAGCCATCTTTCTTCAGGATCTTGTAGACACCCTCCCATCCGGCTCCATCGACGAAGCCTCCGTGGACCAAGACGACAGACAGTGCTGAAGCTGCAATTGAGATCATGACAGTTCCCCCTATGTTGCAAACAATAGCAAAGCGCGGTCCAGTTTCCACGCGACGCAGGTTTTCAGACCGGGGAGAAACGTTGCCGCATGCGCTGGGGTCGGTCGCAGTTCGGTTGTGGAGTGAGCAACTCGTTGATCGACCTGGCCGATCGCACCCCGCCGAGGCGAGTGGTGCGGCGCCGGTCGGCATGGGTTCGGTCCAGCGCGGCCCGGCCCGAGGCCAGAGGGATACCTCTGCCGAGTCTTGAGCTTACGAGCGGCGGGGGCAACTGTGTGTG
>JALYJX010000648.1 GCA_030775065.1 Gemmatimonadota bacterium
GGTGTGGGCCGAGCGACTCCGTCAGGTGTTTCGGGCAGCGCCACCGCCCCCACTGGAGGAGATCGTGACGGCCAGTTTCGGCGTCGCCGGGTGGGCTGCCGGGGACACTGGCCAGACAGTGGTGGACCGCGCTGATCGTGGACTGTACCTGGCCAAGACGGGTGGCCGCGATCGGGTCGTCGGGAGCAACAGCAACATCTGAAGCTCGTCGTCGCTTACTGCAGCCCGGTCGTGGCGGCGAAGAACAGGACGACGTGTATCGTCCTTGCAATCGGCGGCGGTTCCTCGACCAGCAGGAAGCGCCCGTCGGGTGCGACGTCGTAGCTGTTCGTCGGGTAAAGGTTGTAGTGGTACCTGCCGGTGAACAGCACGTTGGGTTCCGTCAGTCGCGGGTCGTCGTCGGTGCCCGCCAGCAGCACCGCCAGTAGCTCCGGCCCATGACGATAATACAGTTCGTTACCGCTGCGGGCCCATACCGGCTCTTCTCCGCCGTTGCGCGATACCTGTCGCCTTGGCCCTTGCAGCGGATAGCGCCGGACAAAGACCTCCTTGCGGCCCGTCTCGTCAGCTACGTATGCGATCCACCGTCCGTCCGCGGAAACTGCAGGCTCGCTCTCGTTGAACGGCGTACGCAGCAGCAGCTCGGCTTCGGCACCAGGCTGCGAATCGATGGTCCACAGGTCGCTGCCGTCGCGTACGCTGTGCTCCGTGAACAATAGTTTGCCGTCGGGCAGCCAAGCGTTAACGAAGTGATCGCGCCGCCGTTGCGTCAGTGCCGTTTCTTCAGCAAGGGAATTGACCGCCGTGAGATAGATCTCGTAGTTGCCGGTGCGGCTGGAATCGAATGCAACATGTGATCCATCGGGCGACCAGACCGGCGAATGATCGTCGATCCCGCGGCTCAGCCGCGTCAGCCGGTCTCCCTCGAAATCCAGTAGCCAGATCGCCACCTCGTCGTCCTGCAGCCAGGTTGCCACTCGTTTTCCGTCGGGTGAAATGCGCGGCAGGGAGAACGGCTTGCGCAGATCACTTGCAGGCTCGGCCCCGCCGCTGCGGTCCCGCCACACCAGATGGCGCAAGGGCTGCTCGTACTTGCCCTGGACGTAAGCCAGATGCTCGCCGTTCGACGTCTCGTAGAAGGCGGCCAAGGAGTTGATGTTCGCCAGCAATCCGCTCACGTGCTGCCGTGGCGCGCCCCTTACCTGCAGCCCATCGAGATCGAAGTCGACGGACATCAGGCCGCCGCTCCGCGCGAACAGCAGGGTGTCCGGCCGGAGATAGCGCGGGTGGTAACCGCCTTGAATCAGCGTGCCGCGGCGGCGGTCTGCGACACGCACGTACGCTACGGAACAGTCGTCAATTTTCCCGCCATGCCAGACGCTGAACAGCACCGCGCGGCCGCCCGGCAGGCAGGCCGGCCAGACGTGCGCGGCGTCGACGGCGCCTTGCGGCTTCGTGAGCTGCTCCGGTCGGCCTCCCAGCGCGGTGATGGTCCACAGCCCCCCGGCAAACCGCGGCACATAGACGATCGTGTCTTCGTCCAGCCAGCAGCCTCCAGTGAACTGCTGGGCCTCCGCGATGTCTCGTGGCATGCCGCCAGCGATACTCACCCGCCACAGCCTGCCGCGAGCCGCGAAGGCAATCGATTGGCCGTCCGGGGAAACGAACGGGCTCGTTGCACCCTCCGTGCCGGCGATGGCTTTCAGGTTCTCGTTATCGAACCTGCGCAACCAGAGCTTCGAGTTTCCATGTAAATCGGCCAGCGCGAGAACGACGCCTTTGCCACCAGGAATCAGCGCCAGCGGAGCGGCGGTGAACTCCACAAGTCCCGTTCCCGGTGGAAGGTTAATGGCGAACCGAACGGGCGTCACAACCGCGGTACCCCGCCCGAAGAGCGCCCCGCCGGCGTATCCCAGCCCGACCAGTACCGCCACGAGGGCGCCGCCGGCGGCAAGCGACCAGGCGCGTGTCCGGGCGACCGACAGCAACGGGAAACCGCCACGCGTGAAGTTTGTG
>JALYJX010000649.1 GCA_030775065.1 Gemmatimonadota bacterium
ACGTCGTACATCGTGTTTTCTGACGGTCGGCGGATGCGGGAGTTCACACCGCACGAGATCGCTGTTATGGGCGGAGGGCTCGACGCGCGCCAGCTTCCGTCGTACATGCGTGCGCATCCGATGCGCATGTTCGTCGCGACGGCGCGCGGCCTCGACGGCTTGAACCTGGTTCAAACCTCAGTCGGATTTTGGCTGCGTCCAGCTACGCCGGTGCTCGATAGCATCCGTGCAGTCGCAGCAGTTCGCGCAGCCGCGGAAGACCGGCAGCGCAAAGCCGATTCCATTGAGACTACATACCGCATTGCTCGCATTGCGCAGCTGCGTCGGCAGGAGGAGCTCGATGCACAGGCTGAACGCGATCAGGCGGCGGCACGCGAGCGCAGGCTCCGCGCTACGCTCAGGGAGGATGGTGCCTCAGAACAACAGGTCAGGATGGCGCTTGCCGGACGAATCTCGCTCGGCCTCACTAGGCGCGCCGTACTCCAGATCTGGGGAATCCCGGCTCGGCAAACCGTCGCTGATGGCATTGAGGTGTGGGTTTATGCTGACGGCCGCGCAGCCCGCTTCTATGACGGGCGTCTCACGGTTTACACGCAGTAGCACACGCACACCCGCAGTCTCCGATGAGGGTTAGCCTGAAACATACCCCTTTATCATCCATATATGCCCGTTACACTGTCGTATGACTTGAAGGGTGCATCGTCTGGTCGACGCAACTATCTTCGGAGCATGCTGGAGCGCTTCGGCTGGAAGCGCCTTGGGGGTAGCGTATTCCGCTATTCAGGGCGCAAGAGCGATGGCGGCTTGCAAGAGGACTGGCTGAACGACATCGCACCCTCATTGATGTTCTTCCGATCCTATGTGCGCCGTCATAAGCTCTCGCTTACTCGTTTCACGATTGATGCGCAGGGGGTGAGCTTTCTGGATCACTCCGATAAAGCCGCGAAGGTGGGCCGATCGATAGTAGCAGGTGCGAAGATGGCACTCAGGCGACCAACGAATTCGCAGTCGAGCGAGAAAACCATCCGCAACTTCATCGATGCTGCTGAGGAAGCGTCAAGTCCTTAGGCAAGGCGATGACGAGCTTCGTCATTAGATGGAGGCTCTTGAGTGTTGCCCATTCCGTGCCGCGGCCGCAAACATCTCCCGCCAGCAGGCTAACGAACGCTCCTGCAGTCAAGCGCTTTAAGGAAGCTCGCTGCGCTCTCATTTTGTTTAATTCGCTTGCAGCAGAGCTGCCGCGTTAGGCGGCCATCAACAAAACAAAAGGGGTTCATATCGTGAATAAGTCGACGGTAGGAGCTGCGTGGGTCGCTTTCATCATCGTGCTGACAGCGTGCACGACTGAGAACGAAGCGTCGCAGCAGGACTTAACCAAGGCTGCGTCGAACGTGCTTGAGGTATCAATCTCAGGGCACACATTCCGAGCGCCCGATACGCTTGACGCCGGCTGGACTACCTTCCGCTTCGCGAACAACGGAGACGACATCCACTACGCGCATATCGTCCGGCTGGAAGCCGGCCGGACAGCCGCGGACGTCGTGAACGCGTATGCCGAGGCTATTCGCACGTCTGCACCACGGCCGACATGGTTGACACGGTTCGGCGGCCCGGGAGCCGCCGTCCCAGGCGACACGTCCAACGTGACCCAATATGTCGAGCCTGGATCGTATGTCTGGCTCTGTCCCGTTGAGGATAGCGCTGGCGTCCCCCATTTCAGCATCGGAGAGTTCAGGACGTTCGTCGTTCACCCTGCGCGCCCGGGTGCGGCCCAGCGGGCCGCTGCTCCTACCGCGACCTTGTCGATCCGTCTTCAGGATTATTCCTTTGCCTTCGATTCAGCATTGAAGGCTGGTCAACACACGATTCGAGTCAAGAACGAGGGCGCACAGGGACACGACCTCGTGCTGATGAAGCTTGCACCGGGAAAGACTGCAGAGGATATCGCCATGTCCTTGAATCCGGAGCGTGCGCGACGCAGCGATCAAAAAGATCAACCAATACCGCCGCTG
>JALYJX010000650.1 GCA_030775065.1 Gemmatimonadota bacterium
CACGCCGGCCGACTTCGCTTGTCCGTACTGGCTCACCGGCCCCGGCGAAAGCGGCACCGGGTTCCGCGAGGACAGCATCATCCCGAGCCGCGGCGGCGATCCGTATAAAACGGCGGAGACCGAGCCCTCGTTCGTGGACCGCGAAATCTTCGGCACGACAGTGCGCGTCGATTCCGAGATCGGGGAGTGGGGCTTCGTGTCGATCACGGATTACCAGAGCGCCGAGAAGTTCTACACCGAGGGCGGCGATTCCTCGCCCGACGAGGGCGTGTACTTCTTCCAGGGCAGCGACCTCGAGCAGTTTTCACAGGAGTTCCGCCTGTCACGGTCGTTCGGCACGCACGAATTCGTTGCCGGCGTGTTCGGCATGGAGGTGAAAGGCGATTACATCGGCAAGTTCGCCGATCCATTCTACGGCTACGATCCGGACGTGGCGTTCTCGCAGGATACGACCTCCTACGCCATCTTCGCGCAGAACGAATGGAGCTTTGCTGAACGCTGGAAGCTGATCACCGGCCTGCGCTGGTGGCACGACACGCGCGAAGGCGCGTACTTCGGTTTTGCGCCGGCGATTCCGGACCTCGGTCAGCCGGACGTCACCATCATCTTCAACCAGAACGAGATCTTCCCCGGCGGCAGCACTGTCGTTCCGGGCGACGCGAAGACCTCGTTCGACGACGTCGCCGGGCGACTGGAGCTCGATTATCGGGTCAGCGACGACGTGCTCGTGTACGGCAGCTTCAACCGTGGCAGCAAGAGCGGCGGCTACACGTTCTCGACCGGGACGCCCTTCGATCCGAACCAGGTTGCTTTCCTCGAGGGCATCTCATTCGAGCCCGAGACGCTCGACGCGTTTGAAGTCGGCGTGAAATCGACCATCGGCGGCAACACGACACTCAACGTCACTGCTTTCTATTACGACTACCAGGACTACCAGGCCTTCGCCCAGGTAGGACCCGTGCAATCGGTCATCAACCTCGATGCGGACGCAAGCGGTCTGGAGATTGAAATGAACTCGCGTCCCACGGAGCGGCTCACGCTCCAGTTCGGCGCGTCATTCATGGACAGCAAGGTCAAGGACATCCTGCTGCCCGATCTCGCGAGCGTCGTTGACCACGACTTGCCACAGGCACCTAGCTTCTCGGGCAACGCACTCGCACGCTACGAGTTCCCGTTCGCCGGCGGCGTCGCATCGCTGCAGGGCGACGTGCTGTATTCCGACGGATTCTGCTTCACCGTCCTGTGCGCACCGGTCGAGGAAGAGAGTTCGTACTACGTCGCCAACGCGCGCATCGGCTTTGCGGCACAGGACGGTCGCTGGGAAGTGGCGGCTTTCGTCAACAACCTGACGGAAGAGGAGTACCGCGTTTACGCGTTCGACAGCTCGCTGTTCTCGGGCGTGGTCGCGGGTGTGTATGCGAAACCGCGCACCTACGGACTGACGGCGTCCTACCGCTTCGGCGCCGGGTACCAATAGCCGCGGGTTCGTGAAACTTGCCAGGCATTTCTACCGGCTTCCGGTCCGCTTCGATGTCGATCGGCTGCGAGCCGAGGTCGAGGCGTTGCCTGCGGACGCCTGGTCGCGCCATCCGAGCGAATACGAGGGCAACACCGCCGCACGCCTGATCACCGTCGGCGGTGGGCAGAACGATTTCACGGCCGGCGAGATGCTGCCGACCCCAGCGCTCGCCGCCAGCCCGTATATCCAGCAGGTACTGGCGTCTTTCAGCACGGTCTGGTCGCGTTCGCGCCTGATGCGCATCGAGGGCGGCGGCTCGGTGCCGCAGCACAGCGACATGAACCATCACTGGTTCTACCGCGTCCGGGTGCACATCCCGGTAATCACGCGCCCTGAGGTCCGGTTTCACTGCGCCGATCAGAGCGTACACATGGCGGCGGGCGAAGCCTGGATCTTCGACAACTGGCGTGAACACAAGGTACTGAATCCGACCACCGACGCGCGCATCCACCTCGTAGCCGACACGGCGGGCACCTCGACATTCTGGCGTCTG
>JALYJX010000651.1 GCA_030775065.1 Gemmatimonadota bacterium
GTCCATAATCCAAACAAAAGGAGCAAGCCGGCCCCTGCCGCAATGACGTGCGGTGCAACGGTCTGTAGCGACGCGCCGGTTTGCCCCAATTGAAAACAACGCACAATCAGCGCGGTTCCGACAATCACCCTGAGGAGCAGAAGCCCGTGGTTCGGTCGCCCATTTGCTAATGTGAAGAACACACTACGCATGATGTGAGGTTATGAGCTTCCAGAACCAGTCGCAAACCCTAAAGGGGTTTTTATAATGCCATTTCGAGTGAGCTAGATTTCGATGATCCCGCGTTTAACCCCAATCATTGCGGCGTGGGTGCGATCATTAGCACCCAACTTGGAGAGGATATTCCTGACGTGGCCCTTCACCGAGTCTTCGGTGACCGACAACAGCGCCGCAATTTCTTTGTTGCTATTGCCGTCGGCAATCAGGCGCAGGACGCGCACTTCCAGGGGGGACAGCGTGTCTTCAGCGGCATGCTCGGCAAGCTCAAAAGAGACTTCAGGGGAAAGGTTCTTTCTCCCGGCGTGTACGGCCCGGATCGTATCCAGCAGTTCCTTGTGCAGGCTATTTTTTAAAAGATACGCCCGGGCCCCCGCTTGGATAGCGCGCCTGGCCTGGACGTCGCCGGTGTAGGTGGTGAGCACGATAATTCGCGCATCGGGGAATTCTCCGCGGATGGTAAGCATCGCATCCAAGCCGTTCATCTCCGGCATCTGCAAGTCCATCAGCGTCACGTCGGGGCGGTGCGCGCGAAACTGTTGAATCGCTTCGCGGCCGTTCGCGGCTTCGGCGACCAAGGTCATATCTGATTCATCGGCAATGAGACCCGCAATACCCTGACGCAGAATCGGATGATCATCGACTGCAAGAATCCGAATCTGTTTAGAATCTTCATTCATGACGCGCTCCTACTCCGGTTTACGTGGGTCGTTTCCCCGGAAGTTACGGACCGGTGGGAAGCCCCATCGTAAGCGATAGGGCCCGGAATACTCAGCTCGACGTGCGTGCCGGAATTGAGCTTGCTCCAGACCTCTAGACGTCCGCCGACGATTTCTGCCCGCTCACGCATTCCTGGCAGCCCGAAATGTCCGGAGGGCTGACGCTGCATCGTGTCCTCGTCGATGCCCTTTCCGTCATCACGGACGCGCACGCGGAACTGCCGTTTGTCGTATCGAATCTCCACCGTGATCCGCCGCGCCTGCGCGTGACGGAAGGCGTTGCGCAACGCTTCGCCGGCGATGCGATATGCCTCGTCGCGCACGATGGGGTTCAAACCGCGCGGTGCGCCTTCTACTTCGAAATCAATGACCGGAGATTCGGGCGCAGACGTATCCCTCGTGAGTTCTTCTGCAATGGCAGCTATTCCGGTGGCAAGATCATTGGTTTCGAACGCCGAGGAGCGCAACCCCTGCACGGCGTCACGACCTTCGGTAATCGCCTGAGCCGCCTGACCGAGTGCGCTATCAAGCCTCTGCTTGGCTTCGACCGGGCGCTCCGGGAGTATTTTCGAAGCCGACTGGAAGCGGAGCAGGAGGCCCTGAAAACTTTGCAGCAGAGTGTCGTGCAGTTCGCGCGCAATGCGCGTGCGCTCGCTCACCCGCGCCGCCAGGGTCTTGTTGAACTGGCGCGCGAGCTGACGGACACGGAGCTGATAAGCAGCCCAGAGCAGGGCCAGGAACATGGCCCCGCACAAAACGCGGAACCAGTTTGTCTGGTAGTAGGCCGGGGCAATCGAGAAATCCAGCACCGCGCCTTCTTCGTTCCAGACGCCGCTGTTATTGGACGCCAGCACGCGGAAGCGGTAGTGGCCCGGCCCAAGATTCGAATATTGCGCCCGGCGCTCGCCCGCGACTTCCTTCCAGTCCGGGTCTTGTCCTTTGAGCATATAACGGAAGCGGATCTTTTCCGGGGCGACGAGGCTCAGCGCCGTGAAATCAATCGCGAGGTCGCGCACCAGCGAGGGCAAGCGCAGGCCTTGCGCGGCGTCGTAGGTCTTGCGGTCGGCTGTGACC
>JALYJX010000652.1 GCA_030775065.1 Gemmatimonadota bacterium
ATATACCTTCGTAATCGTGTCCGGCATGAGTTGCTTCCGGTTTTAGAATCCCTGGCTCCTGCTGCGACGCGGATGTTGGCGCGACAGGCCGACATCGTGCGTGATGATGACCGCCTGTTGGATGCCCTCGCCGCACACCGTCTGACACGGAGCATTCGGACTCGCGACGCCACGGTCCTGATTCTTGATCGGTCGGCGTTGCTTGACCAACCGGCTGCGCTACAACGCCGGATGCTTCGCCAGGCTCTACAGATGCTGACGCCGTTCTCCAGCGGGCCGGGAAGTGACGTGCTGCTGACGCTGCTGGCATCACTGGCTTCTCCACGGTCGGGAGGCACCTGGAAGGTCGGAGCCGTACGGATCGCTTGTGAGCAGAATCAGCTGCGCATGACGATCCTGTCGTCGACAGACGCCGCCGCTGGTGCGCCGAGCGGATCGGAAGATAGATTCTTAAGCCCTTCCTCAGAGGTACTGACCATCACGTCCTTTCCGTCAGCGACATCGTGGCGCTTGACCGGGGAGATGATCCGTATCCGCACAGTGACGCGTGAAAGAGGACTGGTCCTACTAAAAAAAAAATCATTTCTCGTCGCCCTATTCGATGCGGAGCAGCTGATAGTACCATTGACGATTCGAACCTGGCGCCGGGGAGATTGGTTTTGTCCCGCCGGCATGAAGGGGCGACGAAAGAAATTGCAAGATTGGTTCACAGATGCAAAACTGGGTCGGTCTACGCGAGAACGGACGCCGCTGATGCTGTCGGGTGGCGGCATTGCCTGGATCGTGGGACAGCGAATTGATGCCCGGTTTGCCGCCACCACTTCCACGACCCGGTTCATTGTGGCCCGAGTCGGGCAATCTGCGCGTGGTAAAGGAGCGGTCTAAGGCATGGAACGGATTTTCGGTCGTCCCATTGTGACGCAAGAACAGATGCGCACCCGAATCCGGGAACTCGGCAGACAGATTGCGTCAGACTATGCCGGGAAGGATTTGGTCCTCATCGGAGTGCTCAAGGGTGCCTATGCCTTCTATGCCGACCTGGCTCGGGCGATCCGGATTCCGATGCGGGTGGAGTTTATCGTTGTGACGAGTTACGGCTCCGGCAAAAAAAGTTCCGGCAAGGTCAAACTGGTGTCCGACCTGACGGAGCCGATCGCCGGCAAAGACGTGTTACTGGTCAAGGACATCGTTGATTCGGGCCTCACCATTCAGCATCTCATCAAGACATTGTCCAGGCGAAAGCCCCGATCCTTAAAAGTCTGTACCCTTTTGAGCAAGCCTGAGCGGCGGACGGTCGATGTGGATCTGGAGTACGTGGGATTCAAGATCCCTAATAGATTTGTCGTCGGCTACGGTCTCGACTATCGACAGCAATACCGTAACCTTCCTTATCTGGCCGCACTTGATCACGCCGACGAAAGGGAGCAAGAGTCTGCATGAAAGGTTGTTACCCCCGCGGAACCTATGGTAACATCCTGCAGGGTTAACATAATGTGCAGTCTGCCTAATTTCCTCAAAGGAGAGGTGGATGAATTCACGTGTAAAGAATTTGTTGTTCTGGGTCGTGGTCGGCCTGTTCATGATTTTGTTGTTCAACCTGTTTAGTGTGCCGACCCACGCGCCGGAAGATGAAGTTATATTCAGTGATTTCATGGCCAAGCTGGATAAAGGCGAGATCATGAAAGTGACGATCAAGGCCAACCACATCAGCGCGATTTTGAAAGACCAAAGCCGGATCCGTACCTATACGGCCGAATATCCGGAGTTGGTTAAGCATCTGCGCGAGAAGGATGTCCAGATCGAAGCCAGGCCGCCCGACGAGAGTCCCTGGTACATCACGTTCCTGGTAACGTGGGGCCCGTTTATTTTGTTCCTTGGTCTTTGGTTCTTCCTTATGCGTCAGATGCAAATCGGCGGCAATAAAGCGCTGTCGTTTGGAAAGAGCCGTGCCAGGATGTTGACCGAAGAGCGGAAGAAAGTCACTTTTTCCGATGTCGCAGGCATTGAG
>JALYJX010000653.1 GCA_030775065.1 Gemmatimonadota bacterium
CTCTTTCCCCGGCTGGATTTCTACCAGGACCGAGGCCATTTCTGCCTTCTCGGTTTTAGGATATTCAATCTTCTGCCCGCTGATCGTCGCAGATCCTTTCATCACCGTGGTCACTGTGACATCTTGCTGCTCTGCACCCGCTGGAACGGTCGTCTGGAGCAACACCTGGATCAAGAGAATCGATAAAATTGTCCTCATCGTCATTCCTCCAATAACATTTGTGAATACTTCGGCTCGTCCTTTTGTTCCCGTCCCCGGTTAACGGCCACGTCCTATCCCCCCCATCCTGCCCCCTGGTCACATCATGAGTCCCAGATCACTGCGATCAGCAACGGGAGCATGCTCTGACCCTCCCCTGATTTCATAGACACCTCCATAAGGGGGAGAATGATGAAATTGGAGGTCTGCATGCCAAAAATCACGCGACGTCAGTTTACCGACGCATTCAAGTCCGAGGCGGTCCGGCTCACGCGGGAATCGGGTCGACCGGTGGCTCAGGTGGCGCGGGAACTCGGGATTTCTGACAATGTGCTGTATCGCTGGCGGAGCGAGCAGCAACAGGTCGAATCCCAGGGCCGCACGCGTCAGGCGGTGCGAATCGAGCAGGACGAGCTCACACGGCTCAGACGAGAAAACGAAACGCTCCGGAAGGAGCGGGATTTTTTAAAACGTGCGGCGGCGTTCTTCGCGAGAGAATCCCAATGAGATACCGCGCGATTCAGGAACATGACCGTCGCTATCCGATCCGGCTGATGTGCCGGGCCCTGGCCGTGTCGGCGGCGGGCTATTATGCGTGGCGCACACGGCCGGAGAGTGCCCGGTCGGTGTCGGCCCGGACCGTGCTCTCAGCCATCAGGGTGATCCATCGTGAGTCCCGCGAGACCTACGGTAGTCCCAGCATCTGGGAGGCCCTGGTCAAACAGGGGCACCGCGTCGGGGAACATCGCGTGGCCCGGCTGATGCGCCAGGACGGTATCCGGGCCAAGACCGTGAAGAAGTGGCGGGCCACCACCCAGTCGAATCACCAGTTGCCCGTGGCCGAGAACACTCTCAATCGCCAGTTCATGGTGACACAGCCTAACCGGGTCTGGGCCGGGGACCTCACCTACGTATGGACTACAGAGGGCTGGCTCTACCTGGCCGTGATACTCGATCTGTACTCACGCCTCGTGGTCGGCTGGGCCATGGGCACGAGGCTGACCGTGGAACTGGCCGAGCATGCTCTCACGATGGCGCTGGCAAACCGAAACCCACCGGCCGGGCTTCTACACCACTCGGATCGCGGTAGCCAATATGCCGCCACGCGCTACCAGCGGTTGCTTCACAAGCGCGGCATCACTCCCAGCATGAGCCGCACCGGCAACTGCTGGGACAACGCCTGTGTCGAAAGCTTCTTCGGGACACTCAAGCGCGAGCTCGTGTATCATCGACGCTACGAAACGCGTAACGCCGCGAGACAGGATATCTTCGAGTACATTGAGGTGTTCTATAATCGGAGACGCCGTCACTCGACCCTCGGCTATGACTCCCCAGCTGAGTTCGAAGCGAGGACGGCAGTGGCTTAACCGGGTGTCCACGGAATTGGGGGAAGGTCAGACATCATCGCCGAGTTTCGTCGCAAGAATCCCCATGCCAAGATTCCTGAGACGGCCTTCCCCGAGCCGTACGTGTTGACGGACACCGAGAACACGATCATTGACGATATGCTGGAGTTGTTGAACAAGCACGGGCTGACCTCGCACCAATCCCTCAGCCTGCTTGAACGGTTGGGACGAATCATCGAGATGGGTCAGCGAGTGGCGAAGGGGACGACGCACTAACTAGACGGCTGTCAGGAATCGAGGCACATCAATTAACATCCCGCTTCTCAGTCTTGCAGTGTTCTCCACCGTAGGGTTTCCCATACACATCTCGGGACGTCAATGACGGCCGCTTTCCCAATCACGCGGATTTGTAAGGGCCGCCAGGCGAGCTTCTCTCGGCATGAGAGTTGCTCGCTATGGTGT
>JALYJX010000654.1 GCA_030775065.1 Gemmatimonadota bacterium
CGCCTCGGTCGGCTCGGTGGTGGCATAGACCACCGTCGATTCGCCGCTCGCGAACAGCGCCGACAACTCCTCGCGCAGCTCCTCGCGCAGCTTGTAGTCGAGGTTGACGAGCGGCTCGTCGAGCAGCATCAGCGGCGCGCCCTTGGCGAGCGCGCGCGCCAGCGCCACACGCTGCTGCTGGCCGCCGGAAAGCTCCGCCGGCAGGCGATCCAGGAAGGGCTCGATGTGCAGCTTGGCCGCCAGCGCGCGCACCCGCGCGCCGATGTCCTGGCCGTCGCGGCGCAGCTTGAGCGGCGAGGCGATGTTGTCGGCCACGCTCATCGACGGGTAGTTGATGAACTGCTGATAGACCATCGAGGCGTTGCGCTTTTGCACAGCGACCCCGGTCACGTCCTTGCCGCGAAACAGGATTTTGCCTGACGACGGCTTCTGGATACCCGCCATCAACTGCATGAGAGTGGTCTTGCCGGCGCGCGTTGCGCCCAAGAGGATATTGAACGAGTTGTCATCAAAGACCAGGCTCGTTTCATGGATGTGCATGTCCGCGCCGACGCGCTTAGACACATTTTTAAGTTCAAGTGTCATCGGGGGCGATCACTATGTCCATCGAAATCAACTGTAGCACGAATGGGCCGGACACATGAAGTGCCCGGCCCACCGCGGGAGGTTAGCAGTAGATTACTGAGTCCACTGCTTGATGATTTCATCATAGGCGATGGTGACGCCCTGCTCTTTTTCGTTTTCGATCTTGGCTTTCGGGCCATCGGCCTTGCCAAGCCACTCGGAAGGATCCTTTTCCGCATTCATGCGCGGGCCACAGCCACCATAGGTCTTGTTGGCTTCGTCCGCGGCCTGCATACGGGCCATGATCTGGTCCATTTCACTGGCAAGACGGTCCATGGCCTGCTGCGGCGTGAAGGCGCCGGAGTTCACGTCGCCGATCTGCTGCCACCAGATCTGCGCGAGCTTCGGATAGTCCGGCACATTGACGCCCGTGGGCGACCACAGAACGCGGTCGGGCGAGCGGTAGAACTCCACCCAGCCGCCGAGTTTCGGCGCCCGCTCGGTGAAGGATTCATGCCTGATCGTCGAGTCGCGGATGACGGTCAAGCCGACATGTGTCTTCTTGACGTCCACCGTCTTCGACACGACGAACTGCGCGTAGAGCCAGGCAGCCTTGGCGCGATCGACCGGGGTCGACTTCATCAGCGTCCAGGAACCGACGTCCTGGTAGCCGAGCTTCATGCCCTCTTTCCAGTACGGCCCGTGCGGCGACGGCGCCATCCGCCAGAGCGGCATTCCGCTGTCGTCGACGGTGTTGTTGCCGTCGCTCTTCGGCTTCACCATGTCGGCCATGAACGCGGTGTACCAGAAGATCTGCTGGGCCACGTTGCCTGTGCTCAGTGCTGGCAGCGACTGATAGAAGTCGAGGTCCGCCGCTCCCGGGGGCGCGTAGTTTCGGAGCCATTCATCCCACTTGGCGATGGCGTAGACCGACGCCGGAGCGTTGGTTCCGCCGCCGCGCGAAACCGAAGCGCCTGACGGGTTGCAGGAGTCTGCCTCCATACGGATGCCCCATTCGTCGATCGGGCGGCCGTTCGGCAGTCCGACTGAGGTCGATCCGGCCATGGAGAGCCAGGCGTCGGTCATGCGCCAGCCGAGGTCGGGCGCGCGCTTGCCGTAGTCCATGTGGCCATAGACCTTGACGCCGTTGATCTCCTTGATGTCGTTTGTGAAGAACTCGGCGATGTCTTCGTACGCCGACCAGTTCACGGGGACGCCGAGATCGTAGCCGTACTTGGCCTTGAAGGCTTCCATCTCGGCCGGGTCTTCGAACCAGTCCTTGCGGTAGGACCAGCCAACAGCGTCGCCTTCAGCCGGGATCGACCAGTATTTGCCCGAATTCGACGGGTATTCGGCGTAATATTTAACCGTCGCCGGCGCCATGACCTCCGTCAGATTGTGCTTGTTGAAGAATTCGGTGAGGTCGACATAGTGGCC
>JALYJX010000655.1 GCA_030775065.1 Gemmatimonadota bacterium
GGCCCAGCCCAATCCCCCTTTTACAATCCCGGCTTCGGCACTACCTAGAAATTGAATGCGTCCTAGTTTTTTTCATGCAGCTCGTCGGTGAACCTTTGCAATACTTTCACTCTGGCTTCCACGTCACTTGCAAATACATCATGGCTTGCAGGTAGTCCTTTGAAATGCAGAGCAGACGCTGGAGGATTTCTAAATTCTTCCACGTGACCAGCATCCATATTCTTCCGCAGATATTGGATTGTGTTGCTGAACCACTGTTTTCTTTCATCAGCAGGCGGTCGGGATGTGGGAGTCGTTAGAGCTTTGTCAATGATGCGATTGCCTTCGGCTCGCAACTGCGCCAACTGGTTTTTCATCGCTGCCTTTCCTGTCTTCTCATTGAGAGGGGGTCCCGGAAATCTGGACAGTGTGGTAAGTGGTAGCCTTGCTTAACCCGACGCCCTAAGGGGCGAACCAAGGAGCGAGGCGATGAAGCGAACGAGACGCAATCATGGGGCGGCCTTCAAGACACAGGTGGCTTTCGCCGCGGTCAAAGGCGAGAAGACGCTGGCGGAGTTGGCCACACAATTTGGCGTACATCCCACCCAGATCACGGAATGGAAGCAGCAGTTGCTAACACGGGCCGTCGACGTGTTTGGCAGTACGACGAAGGCCACGTTGGACGCGCCCGATCTCAAGGTCCTCCACGCCAAGATCGGGCAACTGGCGCTGGAGAATGATTTTTTAGAAGGGGCGCTCATCAAAGCGGGATTGCTGAGCGCAAAGCGATGATCGACCGAACCCACTCACTGCCAATGGTGCGGCAATGCCAACTCCTGGCGCTGTCGCGTTCGACCGCATACTACCAACCGACGTCGGTATCGTCAGCGGATCTCGCGCTGATGCGCCGGATCGACGAGCTCCATCTGGCCGCTCCGTTTGCCGGAGCCCGAATGTTGCGCGACCTCTTGCGGAGAGAAGGCCACACGATCGGGCGCAAGCGAGTGCGTACCATGATGGCCCGTATGGGCATCGAAGCGTTGTACCGCAAACCCCACACCAGCCAGCGACATCCGGCACATCGGGTGTACCCGTATCTGCTCCGCTATCTGGCGATCACCCGATCCAATCAGGTGTGGGCGGCGGATATCACGTACATTCCGATGACGCGTGGCTTTGTGTACCTCTTCGCAGTCCTCGACTGGGCGAGTCGCCGAGTGTTGGCGTGGCGGCTGTCGAACACGCTGACGACTGACTTCTGCATCGAGGCAGTCCAAGAGGCTCTGGTCAGCTACGGGAATCCGGACATCTTCAACACGGACCAAGGCTGCCAATTCACCAGCCAGGAGTTCACGGGACTCCTGAAAGACCATGGCATCCAGATTAGTATGGACGGCGCAGGTTGCTGGCGGGACAACGTGTTTGTGGAACGGCTGTGGCGGAGCGTGAAGTATGAGGAGGTGTATTTGCGGGCCTATGACAGCATCAGCGCCGCCCGTCAGGGAGTGGGGAGGTACCTGACATTCTATAACCAGACGAGGCCGCACCGAGCGCTTGACGGCAAGACGCCCGAAGAGGTGTACTGCGACAACCTGACGACACGGCTCACTGCCGCCTAGTCAGACCACTGCGAGGCGCCACTTAAGGAATGGAACATTCTGTCCAACCAGCTGGGGCCACCTCTATTCCTCTCTCAATCGAGAAGTAGCGTTGCATATACATGAAGGGAGCAGTCCTGCGATTCAGACAGTTCGTTATTCCGATGGTCACCTTCCCCATCTTGAGCATAGGAATCTTGGCGGAGCCGAGGCAACAACCATCGAAGCGGGCCATGCGACCATGAGTTGGACGGGACAAGGCGTCGCCAGGCGAATTCCGCTTCGCATGAAGGCCAAAGTCGTCATTGGGACCATCGTGGCGGATCTCGCCACGGGATGGCCGGCTTCGCTGGCTCAGTGAGTCAAGTTGAACGAGGGATGATTACCGTGAAACGACGGTTCGTATGTATCTAGGCATGGCGT